>NZ_JBEXUE010000004.1:0-69184 GCF_040614275.1 Streptosporangium sp. NPDC006013 | reverse complement strand
GTGATCACCTGGCGCGGCCTGAAGCAGCTCAAGAACGTCGGAGAGCCCCAGTTCAGCACCATCGACTGGTTGAGCGTGGTGACCGCCGCTGCCGGCTTCGGCGGCCTGGTCTACGGGCTCAGCTGGTTCGAGGGGGGTGACGCCGGCGTCGCCGCCGCGATCGTGGCGGCCGGCCTGGTGGCCATCGCCGTCTTCGTCGCCCGCCAGCTGTCGTTGCAGAAGCGCGGCGTGCCGCTGCTGGACCTACGTACCCTGCGCCACCGCACCTACACGATCGCGCTGATCCTGATGTCGGTGGCCTTCATGGCGATGCTCGGATCGATGATCTTGCTGCCGCTGTACCTGCAGAACGTCCGTGAGCTCAGCCCCCTGCAGACCGGACTCCTCGTGATGCCGGGCAGCCTCGCGATGGGGCTGCTCGGTCCGACCGTCGGCCGCCTGTTCGACCGGTTCGGCGGCCGGGTTCTGGTCATCCCCGGCGCGATCGGGATCGCGCTCGCGCTCACCGGCTTCACCCAGGTCACGATGACCATGCCGTTCTGGCAGCTCCTCGGTCTGCACGCGCTGCTGATGGTGGGCCTGGCCGCGACCTTCACCCCGGTATTCACCCTCGGGCTCGGAGCGGTTCCGCCGCCGCTCTACTCCCACGCCAGCTCGATCCTGAGCACGCTGCAGCAGGTCTCCGCGGCCATCGGCACCGCGCTCGTGATCACCGTGATGAGCGCGCGAGCCGATGCCCTGAGATCCGCGGGAGCCACGGAGGCGCTCGCCAACCTCGACGGCATGCGGCTGGCCTTCATCATCGGCGCGGTGCTGTCCGTGGCCGTGGTCGTCACCGCCCTGCTACTACCCGCCCGAGCGGACAGTGCCGGCGAGATCGAGGGGACCCGGCCGATGCACCCGGCATGACGACGGTGGAATGGGACGCTGCAACCTCCCGTATCTCGCTGAAGCCTGACGGAGAGGGGCCGGTGCAGGACCTGTCGGCCTCGGTGAGCGCCCGGCCCGTCCGCCTTCCGGGCGTCAGCACACGATGAAGATGCTCTTCCAGCCGACGGGCGTCCTCTGCTCCGCGTTGCGGTTGGATGGCAGCTCGAAGTGCGTCACACCCTGCGTGTCGGGCTGGTTGTACATCCGGCCGCTCTGGCCGTCGCCGTACCACTTGTACGACCCGTGGAAGGGGATGTTGGACGGGCCGCACCGGTCGATGACCACCGACCGGCCGGTGAAGCCCGGCCCTTCGTAGGCCACGTACTGTGAGGCGTAGGCGGCGCTTCCCATGACCGCGACCATGGCGGCGGAGATGACGGGGACGAGGGCGATTCGCTTCACGATGATCCTCCCGATGACCTCAATGATCTACCGAGAGTATACATACAGCTACTCTGAGTGAACAAAACATATCGCACATGGTCTGGACCGCTCGCCGAAAGCAGAACGCCCCGCGATGTCCGCCACGACGCTCTGCACCCCACGCTGGGATCGGCGGCCACGCCCGCGGTGGCGGAGCCGCTGACCGGATCCGGCGAACCCGGATCAGGCGAACGCGGTGTGCCCGGCTGAACGTGCCGGTCGAGACACACCGCGGTGCCGCTAGTGTTCGGCCGGACTGAAGTACCGGCGCGGGTTGTCCACCAGCATCGTGGTCAGTTGCGTCTGGGTGACCCCGGCGCTGAGCAACGCCGGAAGCACCTGCTCGTGCAGGTGGGTGTAGTGCCAGTTCGGCGCGACCTGCTCGCGCACGCCCGGAGGGAACCAGTCGATGTGGCACGACGCGTCGTGTGACAGGACCATCCGGTCGGCCAGTCCTTGCCGAGCAAGAGCCGCAACGGTCGCCACCCGCTGGTCGGTGGGCAGCAGGACGTCCAGACCGAAGCGGTCCATGCCGATGTAGGAGCCGTTGTCGATGAGCTGGTGCAGGTAGTCCAGGTCGGCGGTGTCACCGCTGTGCCCGATGACCACCGCGCCGAGGTTCACGCCCTCGCTGCGCAGGATCTCCTGCGCGATCAAGCCGGTGCGGGCGTGCGCACTGGTGTGGACGGTGATCGGCGCGCCGGTGCTGAGGTGCGCCTGCGCCACGGCCCGCATCACCCGCTCCACGCCGGGCGTGAGCTCGTCCTCGATCGCGCACTTGAGGAACGCGGCCCTGATACCGGTGCCCGCGATGCCCTCGGTGAGCTCTCGGACGAACAACTCGGTCATGCGCTCGGGGCCGCCGAGCAGGGTGCCCGGCC
Source organism: Streptosporangium sp. NPDC006013 (assembly GCF_040614275.1). Classification (NCBI taxonomy): domain Bacteria; kingdom Bacillati; phylum Actinomycetota; class Actinomycetes; order Streptosporangiales; family Streptosporangiaceae; genus Streptosporangium; species Streptosporangium sp. NPDC006013. The sequence goes on along the minus strand of NZ_JBEXUE010000004.1, from coordinate 66,950 downwards.
CGTGGTAGCGGAAGTAGTACGGCACGTCCCCCAGTGTGTAAAGGCCGGTCGCGACCACAATGTTGAGGTCCACATGCCGGTTGACCGACGCGACGCGCCGGACATCCCGACCGAGGCCGATGACGGTCGGATCGACGATCGTGGACACGCCCGTCGCCGCCAGAGCCGTCAGCCGGGCCACGGCGTCGTCGACGCGCCGCTGCTCGTCCCAGCTTTCCGGCATGCTCTGCCGTAGTTCCTCGCTCAGGACGAAGACGTGCTCGTGCATCAGTACAGTGCCCAGATCATCCACGGCCACCGTGCCGCGGACGGTAGGCACCTGCGGGGTCAAGGTCATGAGGTCTCCAAGGAGTGGTAGGTGGGCCTGGCCGAGCCGCCGCGGATGGCAAGGCCGCCAGCGTAGGACAGGGTGCCCGCCGCCGGCGGCCTATTTCAGCCGGGGAGCACGCCGTTCAGCGGGTGGAATGGCCCTGTCCTGAGTGGCGACCAGGTACCGCGAGGGCTTGGTGCGCCAGGCGGGCTCGGTGACGGCCCCACCGAGCGCGTCGCATGGTTCTTGTGCCCCAACGAAAGGCGGTGTCCCGGGCGCTCGACGCCCGCGTGGTGGCGCGCCGCGGCGACCCCGACGCGCCCCGGTCCGGCGCTTCATCCCGCACCGGTGCCGGGCCCGGTTCGGGATTCCCCCGTATCGTTGAGGCATCGTCTATGAGGAGGGCGGGCAATGCGCACCACGACGCTCGGGCCCGAGGGCCCCGTGGTCGGCGTTCTGGGGCTGGGCTGCATGGGCATGAGCTTCAGCTACGACCTGGCGACCCCGCGGGACGAAGCCACGCTGGTCTCGGTGATCCACCAGGCGCTCGATGAGGGCATGACGCTGCTCGACACCGCGGACGTGTACGGGCCGTTCACCAACGAGGAGTTGATCGGTCGGGCGCTGGCGGGCGGTCATCGGGAGCGTGCGGTGCTGGCCACCAAGGTCGGCACCCTCACCCGGGACTCCGAGGGCAACCCCGTTCAGGGCCTGGACGGCCGCCCAGAGCACGTCCGGAGGTCGATCGACGAGAGCCTGAGCCGGCTCGGCACCGATTATGTGGACCTCTATCAGCTGCACCGGGTGGATCCCGAGGTGCCGATCGAGGAGACCTGGGGAGCGCTGGCGGAGACCGTGGCGGCGGGCAAGGCGCGCTACATCGGCCTGTCCGAGGTGACGGTGGAGCAGATCAAGCGGGCGCAGTCGGTGCACCCGGTGACCTCGGTGCAGTCCGAACTGTCGCTGTGGACCCGGGACTGGACGACCGAGGTACTGCCCTACTGCCAGGAGCAGGACATCGCCTTCCTGCCGTACTCGCCCCTGGGGAAGGGCTTCCTCACCGGGCGGTTCTCCTCGTTCGACGACCTGCCCGAGGAGGATTTCCGGCGGCGACTACCGCGCTTCCAGCAGGAGGCGCTGCGCGCCAACCTGGCCATCGCGGGCCGGGTGCGTCAGATCGCCGAGCGCATCGGCGCCACCCCGGCCCAGGTGGCGCTCGCCTGGGTGATGGCCCAGGGGCGGTACGTCGTTCCCATCCCGGGGACCAAGACCTCGAAGTACCTCGCGGAGAACGCCGGAGCGGTGGATGTCGAGCTGAGCCCGGCGGATCTGGCCGAGTTCGACGCCCTGCCCGCGCCGCAGGGCGACCGCTACGGAGCGGCGGACCCGGCTCGCCAGCCATCGTGGAAGGATCGGTCGTCCGCCTCTCGCGGGTGATCTCCACGCGGCCCTTCCCCGAGTCGCGACAAGGCCCCAGATCGACGTCATGGTCTTTCCTTGGCGTCCCATGCGGCCGGAAGCCTGGTCGTTCGTGGCTCGCTCACCGGGCGGTCAGGTCGAGGTTCCCCTTGTGTGGGTCTGGCGCGGATCCCGGGAACCGGCGGGGACGACTCGGCGCCGGGCTCTCCGCTGGTGTCTGGCGTCGCCGAACATGACAGCGAGGCTTGAGCCCGGCCTGGGCACTGTCATTTTGGTCAGCATCTAATCAGGACGCCCGAACGACATTCAAAGTGACAGTGCGATCCGAGCATGGTTCGTGTGACTACAAGCGATATCTGTCATCGGCGCCAGGTACAGGTACTACTTGTCGCTTTGCGATGGTGCCGGCCAGTTCCGTGGAAGGGTGGAGCAGCGGCTGCAAGACGGCTTTCAGCGGTAGGTCGCTGCCGCGCCAGGTGGCTGCCAACTCCTGCACCGGCAGGTTGAGCGCCTCACCGAGGCAGACGATCGCGCCGAATCCGGGAGAGGGTAGTCGTCCGGTCTCGATCTTGCGCAGGGTTTCCGGCGAGATGCCGGCCGCGTGCGCGACTTCCGCTAGGTCGCGTCCCGCTCGCGCGTGGCGCAGCAGGGCGCCGAGACGCCTGCCTGCTTCGATCTGCTCAGGTGTGAGCGGTTGGCGGACCATGCCCCCAGGATAGGACTGGTATTACTATACCGGCAAGTGTTAGGGTGCCGGTATAACTATACCAACACCCTGTGATGCGAGGTATTCGTGATTGAGCTGAAGACGCCTGCGGAGATCCAACGCATGCACGTGGCCGGGCGTTTCGTCGCCGAGGTGCTCTCCGAGGTCGGCCGGCTCGCCGACGTGGGCGTCAACCTCCTGGACTTGGAGCACCACGTGCGCGGCATGATCAAAAGGCGCGGGGCGGAGTCGTGCTACTGGGACTATGCGCCGTCCTTCGGACGCGGCCCGTTCCGCAACGTCATCTGCCTGTCGGTCAACGACGCCGTCCTGCACGGCCTACCCCACGACTACACGCTGCGTGACGGCGACGTACTCAGCGCGGACCTCGCGGTCAGCGTCGACGGCTGGGTGGCCGACTCGGCGCGCACGGTCGTCGTCGGCACTGCTGCCGAGGAGGACCTGCGGATCATCCGTGCCACCGAGGAAGCGTTGGAGGCGGCGATCGAGGTGGCGCGTCCGGGCAATCGCCTGGGTGACGTCTCGGCGGCCATCTGGGCGGTAGCCCACGACTACGGCTATCCGGTCAACAACGAGTTCGGTGGCCACGGCATTGGCCGCACCATGCACGAGGGGCCCCACGTTTCGAACAAGGGCAGGGCAGGGCGCGGCCTTACGCTCCGGCCGGGCCTGACCCTCGCGCTCGAACCCTGGTTCGCCCGCACGACCGACCGGATCGTCTACGACGCCGACGGCTGGACCATCCGGTCGGCCGACGGCTCACGCACGGCCCACTCCGAACACACGGTCGCCATCACCGAGGACGCCCCCTTGGTGCTCACCCGGCGTGAACCGGAGGACCCCGTAACGAGGGGTGATTCCGCCAGTCGTCTATCCACAAAAGACGCCTAGCACGCCAACGGCAGATGCTTGGTCCGTAGCGGATCACAGGTGCCAACCGGGCTCAGCGCCGAACAGATCCACTAGGGCGAAAAGACCTGGCTGGTGCGTGCGATCCGAACCGGTGGCAACGTCCTGGAGGCCGGCCAGGTACGCGTCAACGCCACGGGCGCGGGCGAGTGCGGCAGCTCAGACAAGGGGCCCGTGTTCTAGGATCACGGGCCTATGAGCCAATTGCGCACGCTATCTGCCACGGAAGTCCCTTCGGAACGACTCCTACTTCGCAGAGCGTTGCACGATGCCGACCGTGAAGGATTCATCGAGCTCTATACCGATCCCGAGGTTCAGGCATACATCGGTGGCTCCCAGCCTCGGAGTGACGTCGAGCAGCGCTTCGATACAGCAATCGCCAACGCGACATCCAGGCCCGGCAACTATGTCATCGCGGACAACACGACGAACCGACTTATCGGGACATTGATGCTCGCCCGCCGGTCGACCGATGGTCCAGGGCATGTCACCGAGGATGGCGAGGAACTGGAACTGGGCTATGTACTGCGGCGCAGCGCATGGGGCGCGGGGTTCGCATTCGAGGCCGCAACGGCCGCGTTGCGCGCTGCGGCTGACGAACTCCCCGACCAGCCGGTCTTGGTCGTGACCCAGACCGCGAACAAGCGATCTCTGAAACTCGCCGCCCGCCTTGGCTTCCGCCCCATCGGCACGTTCGAGGAGTTCGGCGCTGAGCAGACCCTCTGCACGGCTCCCCTGTCCATGTTCCGAATCTGATCTCAGTATCCAACACAGCGGCCATTTCGCCTTAACGTTCAATCCTGCCCGGATCCTCCTCGGCTCCCATCCTGGGCGGTGAGGATGCGCAGCGCCACCCTCTACAAGGTGCTCGCAGCGCTGATGGTGCTCATGGCCACCGCCCTGGTCCTCGCCCACACCACCGCCCTCGGCACACTGACCCTGCCCGGCGCGGCACAGACGATCGCCGGGATCGTGGCCGGCTTCGGCATCGGCGTGGTCGCGGCCATCATGGGCGTTGTCGGCGGCAAGCTGCTGATCCCCACGATCGTGTTGGTCTACTCCGTCGACATTAAGGCCGCCGGCAGCCTGTCCCTGGTCATCCCCCTGTCCCCGAGGGGGTGCGAGACCATGTGACGGCCTTGGCTTTTGCTATTCCGGCACCTTTTTGTGACGTTCCTCTTGGAGTGAGTGCACCATCACGGCATGAGTACATATGACGTTGTGATCATCGGTGGGGGCCCGGCAGGTCTGGGCGCGGCCGTAAACCTGTGCCGTGCCCGGCGCGACGTGCTTGTCATCGATGCGGGCACTCCCCGCAATGCGCGTGCCGGACAGGTGCACGGTCGACAAGCTCAGTGGCATCCGGGTTGGCGAAACCGTGACCGGTGTCCAGGCCGCCGTCGTGTTCCCGGTGTCTGTGGCGAAGGTGGACCTGCTCGCCGGACTCGGTCTTCGTGCTGAAGAAAAGCTGATGGACGACCAGGTCATCGGCGCGACAGTGACCGCTGAGAACGAGACGGGCATGACCACTGTGCCGGGGGTGTGGGTGGCCGGGAACCTGCGCGGCCACCGGGCACAGGTGATTGATGCAGCGGCGCAGGGCGGGCAGACCGGAGCAATGATCAACATCGACCTGGTCCATGAGGATGTGCGCAACGCGGTCGCCGTATACCCGTTCACTCCCGAACTGGAGCGGCAAGCCACCGAGCGCGTGCTCGACGCACGCAGGCACGGCCTGACGCCTTAAGAGGATCGTGAACGCGAATCTCAACGAGCCCCACGATGCGATCCGACGCACGGGAAGGAAAGCACCCCGATGACTGAGCGTCACCACCAGCTCACCGAAGACGAGGCGGCCGCTATGTTCGAGCCGTCGGGCTGGGACGAGAGGTACGCAGGCCAAGAGAAGTTCTGGAGCGGAAATCCTAATCCGCAGCTCGTCGCCGAGGCGGCCGGACTGACCCCCGGTACCGCGCTCGACGTCGGCTGCGGTGAGGGCGGCGATGTGATCTGGCTGGCTCGCCAGGGCTGGACGGTCACCGGCGCGGATTTCTCCGTCAACGGCCTGGCACGCGCCGCCCGGCACGCCGAGCAAGCCGGAATCGCCGATCAGGTTGACTGGTGGCGGGTCGACGCACGGACCATCGCGGTGGCCGGGCGGTCATACGATCTGGTGACCAGCCACTATCTGCACGCGCCGGACGGCGGGATGATGGACGTGACCCGCCGGCTGGCCGACGCCGTCGCGCCCGGCGGATATCTCCTCGTCGTCGGCCACGCACCCTCCGGGGAGCTCACACACTTGACCGCGAGCCGGCGCAGGGCCATGTTTCTTGCCGAAGAGTTGCTGCCCGGCCTACCGGAAGACTTCGAGGCCCTCGTGGTCGAGCAGCGGCCACGGAAGATGACCCGCGACGGAACGTCTATCAACGCTCACGACTCCACGCTGCTTGCTCGCCGCCGGCTTAGCTGAAGCGTTTTGCAGAAGACCGCCGGAAGGCGTACTGAGCTGGGTTGCTAGCGGGTTGGGGCCATGCCGCGAGGGCTATGGTCGTGCATCCGGGCGACGGCTTGGACGGCGTGATGGAGGCCCTCGCCGCGAAGCGGCCTCCGGGGAGGATGAGTGCAGAAATTAGGCTAAGCAACAGTTCTTGAGTTGAGTTCGCTGGATCGATCGCGGCTGACGGACCTCTCGACGGCCCACTGGCGCGGCGGCCGCGGTTTGCCTACTTGTCTTACGTGACTTGACGACCTTCAAGCGGCTGACCGGCTGGTTCGCTTGACCACCCCGGATAACTGCCGGGACGGGTCACCGGTGAGCGGGGCCGATCGCTTCGGCAGGGCGAGGAGCGGTGGGGCGGGGCTCTGGCAGGAGTGCCGCCGGCCGCTTGAGCAGCCACCGTTCGACCGCCGCGCTCATCTTCCCGCCCGCCTCTAGCGCCGCCGCCTTGGCGGCGACCGGGTTGGTGTTCGCCACCTGGCCGAGGATCACCCCGAGCACCAGGCGGCCTCGTACGCGGGAGGCCCACATCAGGTTGCCGCCCGCGACGGTGCCGGAGCCGGTCTTGATGCCGATGACGCCGTGCTTGTTCAGCAGCGTGTTGGTGTTGGGCAGCCTTCTCGCGTCGCCGGGCACGGCCGTGTCAGCCTGTGCCACCACCTCACGGAAGACCGGGTCGCGCATGGCCTCCTTGGCCAGCTTGAGCTGGTCGGCCGCGGTGCTGACGGTGCTGTCCTCGTTGCCGCTGGCGCCCGTGTACATGGTGGCGGCCATGCCCAGGCGGTGGGCGGTGGCGTTCATCCGCTCGACGAAGCGCTCCTGGGAACCGGAGTCCCAGCGGGCCAGGAGGCGGGCCACGTTGTTGCCCGAGGGCACCATCATCAGCTCCAGCAGACGGCGCAGCCGTAGCCGCTCGCCCTCCCTGACCGGGGCGGTGGACTCCTGCGGTGCGTAGGACTCGTCGGCGGCCGTACGGTCCACGGTGATAGGCGGGCCGTCGTCGCCGAGCCGGAGCGGATGGCGGCGCAGGATCACATAGGCGGTCATGACCTTGGTCACGCTGGCGATGGGCAGTGGATCAGGGTCGCCGCTGGCGCCCAGGCTGCCCACGCCCTCCACCTCGACCGCCGCCTGGCCCTCGGCCGGCCACGGCAGGGGCACGTCGGACACGGTGGCCCCGGAGACGGACGGTACGGTTCCGCAGCCGGACAGGGCGCTCGCCAGCAGGAGGAGCACGAAGGAACGTCGCATGCCGAACACGGTGGGCCACCCACGTGTCCGTCCGGCCGTGGCCGTGTCTCCGTACGGGCTTGACCGTGTATCAACCGTGCATCAGGCCGGCCATCTGATGGGATGTCGACGGCGCCGCCGTCGGAGGCGGTGGTGCAGCGACCTGATCCGGGCCACCAGACCGGTTTGACCACTTAGTCGTCGCCACCGGCCACCACATCCGGCGAGCCGCCGCGTGCCGACATCATCAGGATCGGCCACCTTGAGCGGGTCGCTGCGATCCGCTGGGCACCTCAGTTGGGCAGGGTGATGGCGACGCTCGCACCACCGTTGACCGGGTTGGCGAACTGGAGGCTTGCCCCGATGATGCGGGCGTGGCCGAGCACGATGGTCAGGCCGAGCCCGTGCCCGCGGCCGCGCTCGGTCCGTCCGGTGTGGAAGCGCTGCGCCTGTCCCTTGTTCAGGTTCGCAAGCAGGTCAGGTGGGAAACCTGGCCCATGATCGCGGATGACGATCTGGCGGGAGCGCACGGTGATCATTACCGGGGCGGCGCCGTGTGTGCGGGCGTTGAGGAGCAGGTTGGCGACGATACGCTCCAGGCGGCGCGCATCGGTGACGGCTGTCGTGTCGCCCTGGTCGCCGACGATATGCAGGTCGGCGGGCACGTCGACACGGTGCAGCGACTCGCGTACCAGGTCGGCCAGCGGCACCGGCTGCCGATCCGGTTGTTCGCCGGTGGCGTCCAGGTGGGAGATTTCCAGCAGATCGTCGACCAGGCCGCGCAGCACGCCGATTCGGTCGCGGACCATGTCGGTGGCCTGCCCGTCGGGCAGCAACTGGCTGGCGGTCAGCAGCCCCATCAGTGGGGTACGCAGATCGTGCGCGACGTCGGCCGTGAAGCGCTGCTCGGCCAGCAGCCGCCGCTGCAGGCTGGCGGCCATGGAGTTGAGCCCGGCGCCGATCTCGGCGATCTCGTCCCGGCCGCCCGCATCGGTGCGAGCGGCCAGGTTGCCGCCGGCGATCTGGCGGGCGGTGCGGGCCATGCGCCGAAGCCGCCGGTTGGGGAGTTCGGCCGCCAGCACCGACAGCGGTACCACCCCGGCCAGGGCGAGCAGTCCGGCTTTGACCATGCTGCGGTCCAGCGCGTACAGGCTGCGCAGCTCCGAGCCCATCGAGATCTGTACGCTCACCGCCTGGCGGCCGTCGCTGCCATACGGTTGGGCGGCCCATATCCACGGCTCGTCCCGGTGATCGAGCCCGTACCAGATCACCGGCCGACCGGGACGCAGCTGGGCAGCCAGAGCGTCAGGGAGCTCCTCGACGGTCACCACGTCGTCGGGCGTGCCGCCGGGCCGGTCAGCGGGGGCCAGTGACTTGTCGAGGGCCATCTGGGCTCGGGCCTCGCCGATGTCCAGGGCACGCTGCCAGGTCGCCTGGTGAACCAGCAGTCCTATCATGGCGGCGACGACGGTGGAGGCGAGCGTGACGAGGGCAGCGATCTTCCATCGCAGCGAAGCCGGATTCATGTGGCGCTCAATTTGTAGCCGAACCCGCGGACCGTCTCGATGCGCTCGGCACCAACCTTCTTGCGCAGGCGCTGTACGCACAGGTCGACCACGCGGCTGTCGCCGTCCCATCCGTAGTCCCACACGGTGCGCAGCAGCGTCGCCCGTTCCAGCACGATGCCGGGATGGGCGGCGAACTCCAGCAACAGCCGCAACTCGGTCGGGCTCAGCTCGACGCGTCGCCCAGCCCGCCGTACCTCCAGCGAACCGGTGTCGATGCTCAGCTCGCCGAAGGTGAGCACCGCGCTCGCGGCGGCCTGCCCGGTCGTGGGCTGGGGCTGAGCGATGGTGGCCCGGCGCAGCAGCGAGCGGATCCTGGCCACCAGCACCGGCAGGTCGACCGGTTTGACCACATAGTCGTCGGCGCCGCCCTCCAGCCCGGCGACGATGTCCAGGCCGTCGCCGCGGGCCGACATCATGAGGATCGGCACCTGACTGGTTTCCCGGATCCTGCGGCACAAGCTGATGCCGTCCAGGCTGGGCAGCATCACATCCAGCAGCAGGAGGTCGTGGCCGCCTGTCTGGGCCGCCTCCAGGCCGCTCAGCCCGTCAGCGGCGGTGGTCATTCGATAGCCGTAGCGCTCCAGGGCCAGGCTGACCGACGCGCGGATCACCGCGTCGTCTTCGACGAGCAGCAGGGATGTCATGAAAATGCACCATATCTACCGAAGTGCGTTGATTGGTTCCATGCGGGCGGCACGCAGGGCCGGGTACAGACCCGCGAGCAGCCCGACGACGGCACCGGCGGCAGGCGCCATGACGGCCAGCCGTACATCCATGACCGGAGTCCACTGCTTGGCGGCGCAGACCGCGACGATCACGACGATCCCTCCGGAAGCGCCGATGATGCCGCCGGTCAGCCCGGTAAGGGTGGACTCCAGCAGGAACTGCGCGGCGATGTGGCGGCGGGCGGCGCCGAGGGCGCGGCGCAGGCCGATCTCGGTGATGCGCTCCATCACGGTCACCAGGGTGACGTTGGCGATGCCGACCGCGCCGACGACCAGGGAGACCAGCCCGAGGATCAGGAAGAGGGCGTTGACGTCGCCTTCCACCGCATCGCGGGCTCTGGCGAGGCTGGGCGGCGAGATGACCTGGAGGAGGGCCTCGTTGCCCGGGCTGAGCGCGGCCGGCGCCTGCTTGGCGATCAGTTCCGCGGCGCCGAGGCCGGTGTTGACCAGGACCCGGGTCACGGTGCTCAGGCCGTAGCGCTTGCCGACGGCCGGTGGCAACAGGACTGCGCTCGCAAGGCTCTTTTCGCGTTTCAGGTCGCCGAGCACGCCGATGACGGTGTACGCCTGGGTGCCGATGAAGACGGCCGGGGCCCGTGTCAGCCGGGTGATGCCCAGCAGCTTGGCCGCGTGCCGGCCCAGCACGACGACCTTGTCCCCGCGGGCGATGTGCCCGGCGTCGAAGTAGCGGCCCTCGATCATTCTGCCTTTGACCGCGGCGGGCAGGCCGGGGCTGCTGGAGAGCACGGTCAGAGTCTGGTCGGTGACCCGGGTCGGGTCCACGATGTCGTTGGAGCGGACGCTGAGATTGGCGCTCTGTTCCGACTCGGCGAGCGCGGCGGCGGAGACCACCCCGCGCAGCCGGGTCACCCGGCTGACGTCGGCCCAATCGACCAGAGGGAATGAGTGCTCCGGGACTTCGATCGTGACGGAGGTGGCGGTCAGCTCGTCGAAGCGGCCGACGATCTGGTTGCCCGCCGTCGCGGCGACGCCCAGAGTGACCACGAGCGTGGTGATGCCCAGCACGGTGCCCAGGGTGGTCAGCGCCGAGCGCATCGGGCGGGCAAGCAGGCCCGCCACGGCCTCGTTCAGCAGGTCGCGAGGGTGCACATCTACTCCTCCGTGAGGACGCCGTCGGTGATGCGCACCCGGCGCCCGGCCCGGTCGCTCACGTTGTTCTCATGGGTGATGACCACGATGGTCATGCCCTGGGCGCGCAGTTCGTCGAACAGGTCGAGCACGGCGTCGGTGTTCTTGCTGTCGAGGTTGCCGGTGGGTTCGTCGCACAGCAGCAGCGACGGTTCGCCCATGAGGGCGCGGGCGATGGCGGCGCGCTGCCGCTCACCGCCGGACAGCCTGCCGGGCAGGAAGTCCACCCGGTGCGACAGCCGTACCCGCTCCAGAGCGCGCATCGCGCGTTCCCGCCGCCCCCCGCGCCGTGCTGCGCCGTAGACCTCGGCGAGCATGACGTTCTCCAGCACGCTGCGGTGCGGCAACAGGTGGAAGGACTGGAAGACGAAGCCGATACGGCTGCCGCGGATGGTGGTCCGCACGCTGTCCTTCAGTGAGATGGTCTCGATGCCGTCGAGCCGGTAGCTGCCGCTGGTCGGCCGGTCGAGCAGGCCGAGTGTGTTGAGCAGGGTGGACTTCCCGGATCCGGAAGGGCCGACGATGGCCACGTAGTCCGACTTTTCAACTCTTAGGTTGACGACGGAGAGCGCCCGGACGGGAGGATCGGCGGGGAACTCCTTGGTCAGGTCGTGGAGCAGGATGACCGGCTCAGGCACTGTTGATCACCACCATGTCGCCCGGCTTGAGGTCGCCGGCCACCTCCACGGCTCCGTCGGCGGACAGGCCGGTGCGTACCTCGACCTCCTTGGTCTGGTCGGGCGCGGTCTCCACCTGCACCCGGGCCTTGCCATCCGCGGCGGTGACGACTGCCGCGGCGGGGACCACGAGCACCTCCTGGTCGGTGGCTCCGATGGTGACGCGAACCGTGACGGGCGCGCCGGCGAGCTTCTTGAGGCCCCTCATCGAGGCAGGAGTGATCATCACCGGCACGGCGCCCTTCGCGTCACGTCCGCCGAGGGAGGTCACCGTGCCGGGGACGGTCTTGCCGGCCTCGGTTTCGATGCTCGCGTTCAGACCTGTCTTCAGCCGCTCGGCCTCAGCCACGTCCACCGAGCCTGAGACCACGAAGGTGGAGCTGGTCACCGTGGCGATCGACTTGTCCACCAGCTCGCCCGCCTTGACGGTCGACTTGTGCAGGCGGGCGGGCAGCTTGGGCAGGAAGACGACCTCTCCCGGCGGGACGGTGGTGCCGTAGGTCCGGGAGAACTCGGCCAGCAGCGCTCGTGCCGCGGCCAGGTCACGCTGGGCGTTGGCCACCTTCAGCTTGGCGGGCGAGAGCTGCCTGGCCTGCCTGAGCACCTGCTCGGCGGTGACGACGGCCTCGCGCGCTACCCGGACGTTCTTCGTCAGCTCGGTCAGCCGCTTGGCCCGCGCGCTCCCGGCCTCCTCCAGTACGCGCTCCAGCGCCGACCTGGCGGCGGCCAGATCCGCTCTGGCGTTGGCGACCCGGAGTTCGAGCAGGCGGGTGTCGGCAGGCGGCCCGGCCGTGGCATCGGCAGTGGGGCCTGCGGTGGGGCCTGCGGTGGGGCTGGAGCTGAGGCTGGGCGCGGGGGTGGGCGTCGCGGTGGCCTGGGCGAGCTCCTGCTGGGCCGCCAGCAGCTTCTCCCCGGCCGCCCGTACGGCGCTCTCGGCGGCCTCGACCTTGGCCTCGTCCTCGGTGGTGTGCTCCTGTGCCCACGCGCTCCTCAGCGCCTGTTCGGCCTCCTGCAGATCCTGCCGGGCGTTGGCGAGCCTGACTTTCAGCGGGAGCACATCCTTGCCCTGGTCAAGGGCCTTACGCTCGGTCGCGAACACTTCCCGCGCGGCCCGTACGGCCCGGTGCAGGTCGTCGCGCCTCTGCCGCAGTTCCAAGGTGGGTTGCTGCGCCTCATAGCCCCGCTTGGCGTAGAAGCGCGACACCGCGGTGATGGTCGCCTGGTCGAACACGCCGGTCGCGGGCGCGCGGTAGCCGAGCCTGCGCAGCGCCTTCTGCAACTGCTTGACATCGGCCCCCTTGGCGCCGGAGACGATGCTGCGGTGCATCGGCACCGTGCCGGAGAAGACGAACACCGGGCGCCCGTTCACCTCCATCAGCACCGCGCCCTCCACGAGGGTGCCCCGCCGGGGAGCGCGGGTAGCGCGCTGAGCGGTTTCGCTGCCGCCCACCACTCCGGCCAGCGACACCGGATACGGCGAGCCGTACTCCAGCGCGCCGCTGACCACTACGGTGGCGACCAGCTTGCGCCGCTCGACCGCGGCGGTGACCAGCGACGGTTTGGGCGGCTTGCGTGCCGCCGCCTCGTCGGCCGGGGAACGCAGCAGAGTGCCCACTCCCCAGCCGGTCCCCGCGACCACCAGGACCACGGCCAGCACGAGCAGCAGCTTGCCACGAGGGGTACGCATCACCGCTCTTGGAACCCGTACTTCGCCCTGGCCTCGTTGGTGAGCTGCTTTTGCAGGGGGACGAAGGCGGCGTAGAAGTCCTTGCCGCACTCCAGGTCGACCAGCGCCGACTTGATCTCCTTGGCGAGATACGGCCTGGCCGCCTCCGCCGTGACCTTGCCCGCCTTGCCGAGCTGGTCGGCCTGCTCGCTCCACACCTCCCAGCCGCGAACACTCAGCGCAAGCGGCTTCGCGGAGGTCACCCGCTCGCCTTTGGACTTCAGGCACTCGGCGAACGGCGCGGCGAGCTCCAGGAGCTTGGGGTCGCCGTCGAGAACCTTGTCGATGTTCTCGATCTCCGTGCTCATCTGGTCCTGATAGTCGGCGACCGAGGTGACTTTCAGGCCGTCCACCTGCTGGAGGGCGTTGACCCGGCACTCGTTCATGGTCTTGAGGTAGGCGTCCCGCTTGGCGCCGGAGAGGCCGTCGATCGTCGCCCTGTTGGGGTCCGGCGCCTGCGTTTCCGGCGGCTTCGGATAGACGACGGCGGAGAAGACGCCGAAGCCGTCCTTGCTGCGGGCCGCCTTCATCGCCGCGTAGTCAGCGGGGTTCGCATCGGGCTGCTTGGGCCGGCTGACCGAGGGGGTGTAGGAGAAACCCTTCTGCTTCATGCAGGTGGCGATGACAGTCTCCCGCTCGCGGACCTTGTCCATCGTGGCACCGCCGCTGTCTGCCGCGGGGGTTGAGGCTCCCCCGCAGCCGGTCAACACCGTTAGACCGAGCAGACCGCACATCAACACACGCATCAAGGACTCCTTCTCGGTGGGATCACGCCGTCCTTCACGACGCCGTGGCCACTTTGGAGCCCTTTTCCGTCCACTCTGTATCGACCGGGTATCCGCGGGTGCTCGGCCATGTATCCGCCGTGTATCAACGCCGCGGGCCGCCTCGCGGCCTGCATCCTTGAACGGCGACTCGGCACCGCCGCGCAGTGGCCCGCGGCGGAAGGCGACGAGGCTTTCACCAGGCGATCGGGACGGCTGCCGGTCAGCGTTCCCGAGCAATGCCGTCCAGGGCGTCCGCCAACTCGATGCCGTAGGCCGACGAAGGAGGCCCGTGGCGGCTCGTCATGTTCTTTCTTCCTCCGCCGCGTGAGCAGGCCAGTTCTCCAGCAGGAGGTGGAGGCCGTCAAGGGCCCGCTCCCAGGACTTCTGCACGTCGCGAGAGTGGCGGAATCCGCCGTTGGCCTCCAGGGTGATGTAGCCGTGGAAGGCGCTGCGCAGCAGGGTGCGGAGGGTCTCTGTGGCGAGGTGGGGGCATCGCTGCATCACCACCGCTTCTGGCCCGTTCCGACGCTGGGGTGGGTCAGAAATAGGCACCGGGTATGGCGGCGCCGAGAATGGGGCGGCGGAGGTGTTGTGGGCTGATCATGACGCCGGTGATTCGGCTGGCGAGTGCCAGGGCCGCCGGGATGGGGTTGTCGATGTGGTCGCCGGCGGCCGGATCGATGCCCAGCTCACGGAGGTGACGATTGAGCCGGTCGGGATCCGCGCCCTGCCTGTCAATGGGAAACGCCGGGTTGATGTCGGTGATGAGCCGGCCGTCGACGGCATAGGTGACGTGGTGCTGGGCGTGGTCATGCCGCTGCACCGCCACAGCCTCTCCGCCGTTGCGCGACAAGGCGCCCAAAGCCTCCCGTTGCGCGCCGCGCCAGCCACAGTCCTCGATCGCGACAGTCCAGTCCCCGATTCGCCTCACGGTGATGACCTCAGGTCCTCCCGGCTGGGAGTAGTCCCCATCTCCGATCAACCGGATATCCTCGTCCGTGGCGCCGAGCCCGCGCAGCACCTCGTGCTCGTCGAGCCCACGAACGAAAGCGATCGTGTAGATGTCCCCGAGTGGGCTGCCCTCCTCCTGCCATTCGTAATCCTCCGGGGAGGCGCCGGGGGTCCTTGCGGTGGCGTGGACCATCTCGAACTTGTTCGCCTGTTCGTAGACCTCGGGATGGGCGGCGAAGAAGGCATCGATGATTTCCGGAGCGACCCGGCCACGCTCGCTGACGGAGTAACCCTTCGCCTTCGCCCATGTGCGGATGCGGCGGGAGGTGTCAAGCCCGTGCGTTCGGTAGGTGACGCGAAGGGGGGTGAAGTCGGCATCGGACATGATCAGAAACTTACCGATAGGTTCGACGCCAAACTGTCAGGTTCGCTGAGTCCAGACATCCGCTGTTTGGAGCCATCAGAGATGGCAGCAAGGCCCGTCGCTGACCTGGGCACCGTCATTTAGATCAGCATCTAATCAGTTGGGCCGAACGACATTCAACGTGACAGTAGGGGCTGAACCACGTTCGGATCCGACTACTACTGGCCTCACTCTCGACGAACGGGTTTCGCGTCACTGTGCTGGCGGGCGAAGCATAAGGGTGCCGCTGTCGGTGTTGAGTTCGGCCATCGTGCCGAGGGGAACGGCGTGGGGATCTGGGCCATGCCCAATTTCAAGGCCGCCGAGTATGGGGACGCCGAGTGGGGTGAGCCGGTCGCGAAGAACGTCGATGAGGTTCCAGCCGCGATCGGTGTAGTCCTCGAAACCGGGGAACCGTCCCAGGGCGATTCCGCGGAAGCCGTCGAGGGCGCGGGAGCGGATCAGCTGGGTGAGCTGCCGGTCGATCTGTCCGAGCCCGATCGTCCGTTCGGCTTCGATCAGCAGGATCGCCCCAGTGAGGTCGGGCAGTCCGGCGCCGACCATGCCGGCCGACGCGGTCAACCATCCGCCCAACAGGTAGCCGCGGGTGTGACCTGGCACCTCGGCGGCGACCGAAAGCAACTGAGGATTGCGATGATGCGTTGAGGGTTCGGTGCTCGTCAGCAGATGGCGGACGGTTGCGCTCGCGTTGGGGCCGACTAGGCAGCCGTGGATGCCAGGGACTCGGCACTGACGCCAGATGGCCAAGTGCAGGTAGGTGATGTCGCTGAATCCCACCAGCGGTTTCGGGTCTGCGCGGATGGCATCGAAGTCAAGCCCATCGAGGATGCGGTAGGCCCCCGCCCCGCCTCGAGTGGTGATGACCGCTCGGATCTCAGGGTCGGCGAAGGCGGCGTTGAGGTCGGTAAGTCGGTCCGCGTCGCGTCCGGCCATGTAGCCCCGCTGGTCCAGGACGTGTTTTCCAATCTTGACCCTCAACCCCCAGCTACTCAGAAGCTGGGTGAGGTCCTCGATCGCGGTGGCGTCGGGGAAGCTGGCCGGAGAGACGAGGGCCACATGGTCACCAACCTGTAGCCGCGGCCAACAGAACTTCGGGGGCTCATGCGATGCAGTCATCATCGAAGCCCTATATCCCTGTTCTGTGGGCGTCTCAACCGTCACGCCGGGGGACATTCGGCGGGCCAGGCCGGGTCGCCTTTCAAGTGCCGGTCGAACGCTGCCAAGGGCGTTGCCCCTCACCGGCCAGGAGCAGTGCGGCCTTGGGTAGGTCTAAGTCGTCGAGGGTTTCGGGTGCATGCAAGCGGGCCGCCAGACATTGCGCGCACGCCCGGCTGTCGAAGAATCGAGCCCCTTCACGCAGCTCCGCCCGGCGGACCGACTCCTTGTCCCCCACACGGACGCCCGCCAAGTTCACGGCGGAGCCGTCGAACACTTCCAGGTGCATTCCCCGGACGATCTTGGCATCCACTCCCGTGGCGGACTTGATCGCCTCGTACGTCTCTGGATTCGCGACGACGCCGTACGCCAGCGAGCGGACATCGCCAGCCTTCGCACGCACGTCCAGCCCCAAAGACTCAACGAGCGTCCACGGCGGGCATCCGTTCCGCACCGCCATCCGATCAACCCAAGAGGCGAACGACTCACCCGGCTGTGGCTCAACCACCAACGTCAAACGCCGAGGGATACGGCCAGATGCCACGGGCTGAACCTCCTGTCGTACACGCGTCTACTGCCATCCCCGATGGCCCACTGCCAAGTCCACTGACAATTCGCGTGCCGTACTGACATCTGCAAGGGCCCCAGACATCCGCTGGGGCTGTGGAACAAGGCTCTTGACGAATTAAATGAATGCTCTTTTACTTCCTGTATGGGGCGCATCGCGGGTGTCACCGCCGCCGAGACACGGGAGCGGTTGCTGAACGCGGCGGCGGAGGTCTTCGCCAAGCGTGGGTACGACGGCACGCGGGTGGCCGACATCGCTGCGGCCGCAGGAGTGAGCAACGGCGCGCTGTACGCGCACTTCGGCTCGAAGGCCGAGCTGCTCGTGACCGCGCTGCGCGCGCACGGGCCACAGTTGCTCGCCGGCCTGTTCGCCGCCGACCCCGACCGGTCGATCACGGATCTGCTGCTCGTCATCGGCCGCTGGCTGCCCCGCCGGCGCGACGTCCGCGGCGCCCTCATCGTCGAGGCGCTGGTCGCCGCCCGTCGTGACGAGGACGTCGCCCGGCCGATGCGTGACTACGTCGGTGAACGTTCCGACTGGCTCGCCGGGCTGGTGCGCGTCGCCCAGAACGACGGCGAGCTCGACCCCACGCTGTCGCCGAACGCGCTTGCCCACTTCTGCCTGCTGCTCGCGATGGGCAGCGCGCTCGTCCCACCCGGTCTGCACGGGGTCGACGACGCGGAGTGGAGCACGCTGCTCGCCCGAGTCGTGGCAGGCCTCGCCCCTGCTGACGACACCCCCGCACAGAGCGGAGCACCGTAGTGATAGTCCAGATGAATTCTGAAAAATGCCAGGGACATGGCCGCTGCTACGACCTCGCCCCCACCCTGTTCACCGAGGACGAGGAGGGCTACGGGCAGGTCATCGCGGACGGCGTCGTGCCGCCGAGAGATGAGCATGTGGCCCACCTGGCCGTGTCCAACTGCCCCGAACGAGCGATCGACATCGTGCAGGAGGCGTGACATGACCGGAGACGACCGCTTCACCCGAGACTTCCGGGAATCGCGGGCAGACCTGCCCCTCGGCACCCGCAACGAGATCATCACCGGTCCGGTCTCGGATTGGGCGACCGACTTCTCCCACCTGGAGCCCGAGTGGGCCGCCGACCCGTACCCCATCCAGGACGACCTGCGGCAGCGCTGTCCGATCGCGCACACCGACCGGTTCGGCGGCGGCTGGCTGCCCACCCGCTACGAGGACGTCGCCGAGATCGCCTACGACACCGAGCACTTCTCCTCACGGTCGATCATCATGAGCAACTTCCGGCCGCCTCGGGAGGTGGCGCCGGTGGGTGGCACGCCGCCGATCTCCTCCGATCCGCCGTTCCACCACGACGCGCGCAGACTGCTGCTCCCGGCGTTCACCAAGAGCGCGGTCGCCAAGCGGGAGCAGGCGACGAGAGCGCTGTGCCACTCGCTCATCGACGCGTTCGAGGGGCAGCCCACCGTCGACGCCGCCCGTGACTACGCCCAGTACATCCCGATGCGGGTCATCGCCGACATGCTCGGCTTTCCACCCGAGGACGGGCCGCGGTTCCGCGAATTCGTGGAGAACACGCTCGAAGGCGTCAACTTGCCGCCAGAGGAGCGCATGGCGCGGATGGGGAGTCTGTTCGACTACCTGCTCGCGCAGGTCCGCGACCACGTCGACGACCCGCGTGACGACCTGACGACCTACCTCGTCAACGCCGAGCTGTACGGCCGCAAACTCGACCCGTCGCACGTGGCCGGCACGATGGCCCTGCTGCTCATCGCGGGCATCGACACGACCTGGAGCGCGATCGGCGCGTCGCTGTGGCATCTCGCGAAGACCCCGGCCGACCGTGAGCGCCTGGTCGACGAGCCCGCGCTGCTGCCGACCGCGATGGAGGAGTTCCTCCGGGTCTACGCGCCGGTCACGATGGCCCGGCTGGTCAAGGAGGACACGCACTGGCACGGCGTCGACATGAAGGCGGACGACTGGATCCTGCTGTCGTTCCCGGCGGCCAACCGGGACCCGGCGCAGTTCGAGCGGGCGGGCGAGGTCGTCATCGATCGCGAGGTCAACCGGCACGCCGCGTTCGGCCTCGGTATCCACCGCTGCGTGGGCTCGCACCTCGCGCGGATGGAACTGCGGGTCGCCCTGGAGGTCTGGCTTGAGCGGATCCCGAACTTCAGCCTCCACGACCCGGCGACCGTGACCTGGTCCACCGGCCAGGTCCGCGGGCCACGCGCGCTTCAGCTCCGCATCGATCAGGGGCCGTCCCCGGTGTGAGTCATCTGGTGCCTCGCATCGAGGCCGGTCTCCGGGCGGGTCTCAGCAGGCGACCGCAGCCCGGTGAGCACCGGCCTGCCGATGCTCCTGGCGTGGTCGAGGCGCCGACCTGCATGTTCCGTGTGATTCTCGCCCCTGCCGCGGCGACGCCTCCGACAGGCTTGGCTCCGTTGCGAGCCTTCCCGATCGGGGACCGGTCTGGAGCGCACCTCCTCTGTCACCGGAAGCTCAAGGGGGACAGGTGGCGAACGCTCTTGCGGGGGCAGACGCGGGCTGAGACGCTGAGGCCGTGGATCCTGTATCGCTTATCGTGGCGGCGCTGACGGCGGGTGCGGTGGCAGGTGCTCAAGGCACGATGACGAGCATGGTGACCGACGCGTACGCGGGCCTGAAGGCACTGGTGCTGCGTCGCTTCAACGGTCAGCCGGCGGGTGAGACGGCCCTGGAGAGGCTCCAGGACAATCCGGAGGCCTGGCGGCCGGCGTTGACGGCGGAACTGGAGCGGGTAGCGGCCGGTGGCGACGCTGACCTGGTGCGGGCGGCACAGCTGCTGATGGAGATGCTGGACGCGGAAGGCACCTCGGCGGGCAAATACCAGGTAGACGCCCGGGGCGCCCAGGGCGTGCAGATCGGTGACCACAGCACACAGAGCAACGTCTTCAACGCGGCCCCGCCCTCCCTCTGAGACATGCACATTCGGGGGGTCGTACGTGCCGCCGTCTCGGTGGCGGCCGCAGGGGGGTGCGTGTGCGTGATCCTCCGCGTCACAGGAATTCTCTCCGGCCGGCCGGTCGGCGCGGGCGACAACACCGACGGGATCAGGCTTTACCGCGGTGCGGGGCTCATTCCCGACACGGCCGACCAGCGCTCCGACTGGAAGAACGGGGTCGTCGTCCATTTCACCCGTGGTGCCCCCGGTCCCGACCCCATTCCGTCGGCGGCGCTGCAGGTCCTAAAAGTCGCCGCGCTTGGCCGCTCGGAACGCTGGTCGCTGACCCGGCTCGGATGGACCTACGCCCTGCTCACCGGTGCGGTGACCGGGGTGGCAGCCTGGGCCCTGTCCGCTGACGGAGTAGCCCGGCCCCTGATCCTGCTCCCGATACTGGCACCACTGGCAGACCGCGACTTCGCGCGGTTCTTCGTCTCCACCTACTCCGAGCCGGCCGGGCTGCTGGCCGTCGCCGGCCTGCTTTCCGGGACTGCGATCCTGGCCGTCAGCCGGCCCGCTCAGCGCGTCGAGCGTGTGCTGGGGCTGGCTCTGACGGGCGGAGGCGGATTACTGGCCGCCACCACCAAGAACTCTTACGGGCCGCTGCTGCCGCTCGCCGCGGCGGTATGCGCGGCAAGCGGGCGGATCACCGGTCCCGCCGTCGCCGCGGTGATCCTGGGGGCCGCCGTCGGGCCGGTCGTGAAAGCGCAGCGCTGGCAGTCCCGGGTGTACCACGGGGTCAACGCGCACAACCTGATATTCACGATGCTGTTCCCCGAACTCGGTCCTGGCGCGGTCGTCGCCCTGGGTCTGCCGCCGGAGGCCGTCGCATACTCCGGTCACGGCAGTTCCGACGAGGAGGGCGTTCCCGTTGACCCCGATGCCATCCCCGGCTGGCAGGCTCTCATCGGCGATGACCCTGGTCGCGCTCGTAACGCCGCCTATCGGTACCTCGCCCGGCACCCGGCGGCGCTGGCCCGCGCGGTCGGCGTCGCCATGCAGGCCACCCAGGGCCGGGAGATCGACTACCTGCGTGACGACCCGCTCCCCGCCGGTGCGGACGTCCCCAAGAAGGTCACCCCCACCGGATCGATGGGCCATGACGGCGACACTCTGCGTGCCTGGCTGGACGGCATGCCTGCCCCGTGGTACCCGTCACTGCTCGCCGCGCTGGGGATCGCCATCGGATCGGCGTCACTCCTGGGACGGTCACGGGGCGACCCCGTCCATGTGCTGATCCGCGTCGCCGGAGTCGGCGCGGTCGGCGCCGTGGGGGTCGCCGCGCTCGCGGTGGTCGGCGACGGGTACTACGAGATCGCCAAGCACGTATGGCTCTCCGCCTACCTGCTCGACGTCACCGGTACCGCGCTTCTCGGGGCGGCGGCGACGGCCGTGGTCAGCGGGGCATGGCGAATCCCGCTATCCGAGGGTCCGGACGCCATCCGATCGCGGCGTGCCGTAGCTGCCACGTCTCGGACCAGGCCCCGGTTACCTGGCGTACGGACGCCTCCTCCGCGTCCTTCCGTATCGTGATCTCACCCCAGGGGACGAGACCGCAGAACCGGTTTCCGGCGGCGATGTCCGAAGCGCTGAACCGTACCGGCCCGGTCCGCGCGCCGATGTAGGTTCCGAGATGCAGATAGGTCAGGTCGAGCCAGCGGCCCGCTCCCAGCCAACTGCCGCTGCTCAGCATGCTTCGCACGCCGAACCCCGGTGTCCCGTCACGCTTGCGCACCGTGAACTCGTTCAGATGGGGGCCGGTCCGCTCGACGTGCCGAGGCAGCGGCCGGTAGTCGTGGACGACGCCGTCAGGCACCAGTTTCCACTCCTCCTGCCGGTCGCCGGTGACGAACAGCCGCCTCGGCACTTCGGAAGGGGGAGACGGGACGTCGAACCGCAGCCGCAGGAACGGTTCGTCCCGTTCACTGTTGCCGACGAGGCCCGCCGCGTGCGCGATCAGGGTGCCGCCGTCGGGTGCGGTGAGAAACGCCTCGCCGAAATGCCGGTAGGGGCCCGCCGGCTCGACTCCCTCCGCGTACCAGACGAAAGCGACGCCTTCCAGTTCGGGGCAGTGGACCAGGTTGGCGAACTTGACGCAGCGGACACCCACGAAAGAGCCGTCGACGGGGGAGAAGGCTCGGTAACAGCTCACATGCGGGCCGGACTCGAACATGACCTCTCCGTCAGGTCGTGGCGTCCCTGACGCCGTGGGGCAGATAGCGGAACAGGTAGACGCCGGTCTCGCCCACGGCGCACAGAAGCGGTTGGTCGGGGTGCCAGGCGAGGTGCAGCAGCGGGGTGACGACGCGCAGCCCGCACCAAGGTCTGTCGCTGCCCGGATGCCACATCCGGAGCCGGCGCTCGCCGATGTCGGTGGTGACGAGGGTGCCGTCGGGTGAGAAGGCGCAGTCCGTGACACCGCTGGTATGCCGTGCCAGGGTCTGGCGCAACCGGCCGGAGGCGACGTCCCAGACCTTGCTGGTCCGGTCGTGGCCGGCCGTGGCGAGGAGCGTGCCGTCGGGCGAGAAGGCACAGGCGCTGACCAGGTTGGTGTGCCCGGTCAGGACAGTGCGGGTCGTGCCGGTGGAGGTGTCCCAGAGGCGGATCGTGTGGTCGTGGCTCGCGGTGGCGAGGAGCGTGCCGTCGGGTGAGAAGGCACAGGTGGAGACCGCCCCGGTATGACCGGTGAGGGTTCGCAGTGGTCGTCCCGTGGCCATGTCCCAGAGCCGGACCGTGTCGTCGTGGGAGGCCGAGGCGAGGAGCGTGCCGTCGGGCGAGAAGTCGCAGTCGGCGACCGCCTCGGTGTGCCCGGTCAGGACAGTGCGGGTCGTGCCGGTGAAGGTGTCCCAGAGGCGGATCGTGTGGTCGTGGCTCGCGGTGGCGAGGAGCATGCCGTCCGGAGAGAACGCGCACCCGCTGACGGTGTCGGTGTGGCCCTCGAACGTCTGCCGTAGGTCACCGGTGAGGACGTCCCAGACCCGTACGGTCCGGTCGTGTCCCGCAGTGGCGACGACCGTGCCGTCCGGAGAGAACGCGCAGGTGTACTGCCATCTCAGCGAGTGCTCCGACCGCTCGGAGCCGGCCCCGGTCTGCCAGAACTGGAGCTTCCAGTCGTGGCTTGTGGTGGCGAGGAGGGTGCCGTCCGGTGAGAACGCGCAGGATGTGACCGATTCGGAGTGGCCGGTGAGTGCCTCCTGCTCCTCGCCTGTGGCGACGTCCCACACGCGCGCCGTCAGATCATGACCTGCGGTCGCGAGTAGGGTGCCGTCCGGTGAGAAGGCGCAGGTCAGCACCGGGGCCGTATGGCCGGTCAGGACTCTGACCCGCCTGGTTGTCATCAGGTCCCACAGGCGGATCGTGTTGTCGTGGCTTGTGGTGGCGAGGAGGGTGCCGTCCGGTGAGAACGCGCAGGATGTGACCGATTCGGAGTGGCCGGTGAGTGCCTCCTGCTCCTCGCCTGTGGCGACGTCCCACACGCGCGCCGTCAGATCATGACCTGCGGTCGCGAGTAGGGTGCCGTCCGGTGAGAAGGCGCAGGTCAGCACCGGGGCCGTATGGCCGGTCAGGACTCTGACCCGCCTGGTTGTCATCAGGTCCCACAGGCGGATCGTGTTGTCGTGGCTTGTGGTGGCGAGGAGGGTGCCGTCCGGTGAGAACGCGCAGGATGTGACCGGCTCGGAGTGGCCGGTGAGCACTTCCCTCTCCTTGCCCGTGGCGACGTCCCACACACGCGCCGTCAGATCATGACCTGCGGTCGCCAAGAGCGTGCCGTCCGGTGAGAAGGCACACGCCGACACCGCCCCCGCGTGCCCGCTCAGGATCTTGACAGTTCTGCCTGTCGTCGTGTCCCACACGCGGGCCGTCCGGTCGTGGCTCGCGGTCGCGACGAGCGCGCCGTCCGGTGAGAACGCGCAGTGGCTCACCCCGTTTCCGTGACCGGTGAGCGTGCGGAGGATCACCAGGCCCGGTTGATCCGGTAGCGGCCAGGCGGGCACCAGTTGAGGAGAGGAAAGGTGGTGGCGGTAGGCGGCCACCACAGGCTCCAGCGCCGGAACACCGCTGAGATAGCAGTAGAGCGTGGCGTCCAGGGCCGTCGGCGGGTCACCGGGCGTGAGCAGTTCGGTCATGGAGCCGAGCGCGCGCCGGAGGGACTGGGCTGTACCGGTGGGCACCTCGGCCAGATCGATCTCGACAGGCACCGATGACCCGAGGTTCGCGATCTTCGCCGCTACCCACCGGAGATCGCACACCAGGGCTTCGTGCTCCTCGCTCCGTCCGGAGCACGCCAGATGGTGGGGCAGATGATGCCAGAGGTACAGGGCGTCAGAGGGCAGCGACCACCAGGGCGACTCGGGTTCCGGCGTCGGCAGCAGCCCGGCGGCCGCCTGAACCGTCAACTCGTGGCGGAAGGCGAGTTCCTCGTCCGTCAGCCGGTGCCGGAGGTAGGAGCCCAGGATGTCGTGCAGCCGTACCGCGGGAGTGTCGCCTTCCCAGCCCGGCAGGACGAGTCGTAGCCGGACGAGCCTCGCGCGGAGCTTCTCGGCCTCGGATGCCGCCAGGTCGCCGGAGGTACGCCACAGGCGGGACAGGAGCTCGGCCGGGAGGTGAGTGTCCTCGGGAACGACCGCCAGATCGAGGTAGCGTTCCCGCTCGTGTGGCGCGAGCAGGGCAAGGCTGGCGTCCATCGTCGCCTTGACCGCGTGACTTCGGCCGTCCTCGTCGCCCAGGTCCGTATCGAAAGCGGCGGGACCGCCGGTCTCCAGCCGTCTCAGCACCCACCGCACTGCCTGCGGTACGCCCGCCCCTGCGGCGATCTGGTCGGTAAGGGCGGCGTTCACGAGGCTCAGCAGCAGCGGCCAGCGGCCGGTCGCGGCGACGAGCCGGGCGAGCAGGTCTCGGGGCACCTCGCCCACCCCGTCGGTCAGCGTGGCGATCGCCTGTTCGGTCGTCATCTCGTCCACGAGGACCGAAACTCCTCTCCGGGGTGCGACGCGCGCGTTGCGGGTGGTGATCAGACGTCGGCAGGACCGGCCGCCGATCATCAACGGCGCGAGCTGTTCGGGCCGCCACACGTCGTCGACCACGAGGAGGATCGGGCCGCGGGCATCCAGGAGCTCGCCGAGCCGGCCGCCCGCTGCCTGGGGGTCGGTGGTCTTGACGACGTCTCCCGACAGCACCTCGCACAACCCACTGATCAACTCTGCCAGCCGCGCGCCGTGGCTGCGCTCGCCCACCGTGACCCAGAGCAGTCCCCCGGTGAAATGCTCGGCCACTCGGGGGTCGTGGCAGAGCAACACGGCCAGCGTGGTCTTGCCGAACCCGCCCGCACCCTCGATCGCGGTGGTCAGTGTCGTCGGTCCCGCGTCGTCCCTGGTCACGCCGTCGAACAGGGCGTCATAGAGGTCAGGCCGCGCGACGACGGGGCCGGTCGGCGTCGGCGACATCCACGGCCGGAGGATTTCCGGACGCGGTGCGAAGACATTGACCTGAACGCCGCCGTCGCCTATTTGCACGCCCTGCGCTTCACGTGCGTCAATGGAGGGAGGAACCGGCTCGCCAATGGCCATCGGCAACCTGATCATTCGTCGGTACGGAGAACATGCCAGGTGATCGTTATTGGGCCTGACATGTTTCGTGCAACGAAATATAAGCCTAGCGATCCCTGTCGTTTCTGAGAAGCGCGAGCCGCCGCTGACCGCGAATTAGTTGTGGCTCCCGGTCGTGAATTCTGGTGATCTCCGTGAGACCGGCTGCTACGAAGCAGTGGAGACGCTGACCGTGACCGTCTCCACGCGCCGGACGAGATCGGCGATCCGCGAGGTGATCTCGGGCCACGGCGCCCGGGGCAGATCGTGGCCCATTCCGTCGATGATCAAGAGCTCGGCACCCGGGATGGCGTCCGTGGTGGCCCGCCCGCCGCTAATGCCGTACATGAGATCGTCCGCACCATGGAGGGCCGGTGTGGGCACGTTCACCGGCCGAAGCCGCGCCGTTAAAGAATGCTATACAAATGGGGCTAGAAATATTCTGGCCGAGAGCCGGCGGGTAGATGCCTGTCTGACGAGCGCCGCCGTGGTATGGAAACAGAATTCTGTGAAGAACCGCGTGTGTGGATACCTGACCTGGATCGTTCATGACCCTCCGCCGGCCCGTTTTGGCTGCTTGGCCGATCGTGGACATGGCGGTGGCCCGGCTGTCGCGAACCATCCGGGCACTGAGGCGCGACAGACAGGTGTGAAATCAATGAGAGGTCGTCAGATGAGCGACCACGAGAGTTCGAATGGTTACCCGCTGCCGCTCGGAGACGCCGCGACGGAGGTGACGGTGTGACCGCCGAGGTGCTGGACGTGTCCGGTTCCGGACCGCGGGTCGTGCCGTCGCTCGCCCTGAACGAGGCCTGGCGGCTCCTGCGGCATCCGCTCACCCTGCTGGGCCTGGCGCTGTGGACACTGCGGGTCGGCCAGGACGGCTGGGCGGGGCCGCGACCCGCGTTCGCCGCGCTGACCTCGGAGATGACCATCTTCTGGGGGGTTCCGGTCTTCTTCGCCGCGAATCTGGTCGCCGGCGCCGCGCGGCGGGCCGAGGAGACGTTGTCGGTCGTCCCCTGCGACCGAGAGCGGCGCACCACCGCGCTCTGTCTCGCCGCTCTCGGCCCGCTCGCACTGACCTGTACGGCGCAGGCCCTGCTCGCCGGGCTCTACGTGGTCACCGGCAACGAACTGGAGCGTTTCCCGTCCCCGGCGGAGCTGGGCACCGGGCCGCTGAACGTGCTGGGGGCCTGCCTGCTCGGGGTGGCCGTCGCCCGGTGGCTGCCGTGGCCGGGGGCGTCGGTGCTCGTCATGCTGGCGCTGACGGCCTTCAACAAGATCATGGTTGATCACGGGGGCCAGTACATGCTCGGCTTCTACCTGGACTTCACGATCTGGGGGCCCGCACCGTACCTCGCCCCGGCGGGGTTCCTCCCTGGGCACACCGGTCCGCACGCTCTCTACCTGCTGTCGCTCGCCCTCGGGGCGGGGGCGCTGGCGATGCTCAGGGACACCTCGCGGCGCGGGCTCTGGCTGGGGGCCGGGGCGGTCGCGGTGCTCTGCGTGGTGCTCACCGGCATCGGGCAGCTTCCATGATCCGCCTGGTTCAGGCGGCCCTGCCGGCGCGGCTGAGCGGCAAGGTGATCCGGTGGCAGCCGCTGCTGGGTGCGCTCCTGGCCTGGCCCCGTGACGAACCGCTCACCTGGAAGGGCGCGGTCTGGTCGTTGCGAGTGGTCGCCGCTCTGGTCACGCCGGCCGTGGTGTTCGTGCTGGACGACGCGGCGGCCGACGTGCCGGCGTCGGTGCCGCTGCTGCTCGTGGCGGGTCTCGCGGTGCTGATCCGGATGTCGCGCGATCCGGCGCGGCGGTGAGCCGGGCGGGCGCCTCGCCGCTGGAGACCGAGGCCGCCACACGTACTGAGCTGCGCTGACATCTTGTCGGGCACGTTGTCCGGCTTCGCCTTTCGCGTTACTTAGCGGATCCTAGATTGACTTCCATGACGATAAGTGTCGGCCTGGCCGGTACGGGGCGGCGGGCGGCGGAGTTTCACGCGCCCGCGCCCGCCGCATGTGCCGATGGCGGCTTGACCGCAGCGCCGCGCCTGACCTCGCCGAGGCCGTCGAGCGCGGCATGTCACCCCCTCGCGGACGTACGGCATGGCCCGCACCCGGCGGAGACCGACCTGATCCGCGGCGGCCATCCACGACCACTCCCCGAAGCTCAAGCATCCGACCGCCATGACGAGGACATCGCATGATCACCAAGGGCACTGTCGACCGCCTCATCCGCTTCGATAGCGGCGGCCTGCCGGTTCTCTCCATGTACGTCGCTGTGGGCTTTGACGAGTTCGAGGCCGTCCGTACCCGGGTGAACAGCCTCATCACCCAGATCCGCCCGCTCACCGAGGACCCGTCGCTCGACCGGCGGGCACGGCTCTCGTTGCGGCAGGACATCAAACGCATCGAGGGCATACCGGAGCTCGGGCGGGGCACGGTCGGTGCCGTCGCGGTGTTCGCGTGCAGCGAGGGTGACCTGTTCGAGGTCGTGTCGCTCCCGCGCAAGGTGCGCGACCAGGTCGTGGTGGACCAGACTCCGTACGTCCGTCCCATGCTCGCGGTGCTCGATGAGTATCACCGCTGCTGCGTCCTGGTCGTCGACAAGGGGGCGGCCCGCGCATGGGAGCTGTACCAGAAGGAGATGCGCGAGATCGGCGAGGTGCGAGGGAGCGTCCTCCGCAAGCCCGACTACGCCGGCTGGGCCGGTCTCGCCGAGTACACGGTCCGCAACAAGGCCGATGACCTCGCCAAACGCCACTATCGCCAGACCGTGAGCCTGCTCGACAGGCTCTTCCGCACCGAGAACTACGACCTGCTGATCATCGGCGGCCAGCGCAATGAGGTCGCCGTCTTCCTGGACTTCCTGCCGCACCAGTTGCGCTCGAAGGTCGGGGGCGTCTTCAACGTCGACATGGGCAAGGTGGCGACGTCCGAGGACATCCGCGAGAGCGCCGAGCGTCTCGTCGCCGACTACGAACGTGAGGAGGAACGCCGCCTGGTTGAGGAGGTCTTCGAGAAGGCCGCCGTCGGTGGCAACGCCACGCTAGGGATCGACGAATGCCTGTGGGGCGGCACCATCGCCGCGATCGACACCCTGCTCATTCAGGACGGTGCCGAGGTCCCCGGCGTGCTCTGCGACGAATCCGGCTGGCTGGCCCGCTCCGGCCAGACCTGTCCGCTCTGCGGCGGCGCCACGCGTCAGGTCCCCGACGTCCTCGACGAGCTGACCGAAACGGTCATCAACGAAGGCGGCTCCGTCGAACACGTCGCCGTCGACACCCAACTGAAAGACCACGTCACAGCCGCGGCCCTCCGCTTTCCCCTCCCTCCGCGCCCCTGACGGGGGACTTCCGCCCTCCACCCGACAGCTCGCCGCCCGGACGCACCGGTTCCGAACGGCGGCTATGGTCGGCACGCTCGCCGTACCGGGGCCGCGTTACCGCACACGGAAGATTTTCCCCCCATAGTCGATATACCCTCACCGTGCACCTGCGGCGCGCATGATGAGGAGCGGCTTTGCTTCCTGATGGAGCGGACGAGCTTTCCCTCGACTTCACCTATGGAGAGGTGCTCTTCTGGTTCGCCTACGAATTCGTGTACGCAGTGCTCATACTCGTCGGCCTGGTGCTCCTCGTCGGCTTGCTCGTTGTCGTGACCGCCACGGTAATCATGGGTGGTCTTTATCCTGTGCTTCGCCGTCTTTCGGACCTCCGGCGAGGGCGTGAACCCCAGGATGATCGCCGGCCGCAGGAGTCAGCCCTGTGGTGGCTGGGGGAGGAACCCGACCCTCCCGGCCACCTCGCAGGCGAGCCCAACACCCCGGCTCCTTCGGGCCAAGGCCGTCTGTGACCATTGGCGTCCAACCCCCCACCCGGTCCCCCGGGCGCGCTTTGGTGAAGCTGGTCGTGATGGTGCTCCTGCTGAGCGCCGCACTCGCCGTAGGTGCGTGGTGGGTGCTGGGGACAGGGTGGGATGTCCTGTTGGACACCTTGCCGATATGGCTGCCGCACTCCAGGAGTTAGGCCGTCTTGCGTAGCTCCATGGCTCGCGATCAGGCGAGGGTTCGTGTTGCCGCGCGACCGGACGACCATGCAGCCGGTTCCGGCCGTGCGGCACCCGGCGTCGGGTCAGATCTCTCCGTTGCGGATGCTCGTCAGGAAGTTGTTCCAGGTTGCCGGGGAGAAGTTCGGCATGGGGCCTGATGGGTCTTTAGAGGTCGGAACGGATGACGGTTCACTCCAGCAGGCTGGAGATCGCCTTTCGCAGGCGGGCCGCGCGTCCGGCCGGGGTTCTGGTCTTCAGCAGCGGCAGGATCATCAGGTAGCGGCCGGTTTTGTCGAGTGCCTCGAAGCGTGCGGCGGCCCGCGGGTTGGCCGCCAGTGCCTCGGCCAGGTCGGGTGGGACGGTGGCGTTGCGCTGGGCGGTGTAGGCCGCCGCCCACCGGCCGTCCGCCTGGGCGGCGGCGACCTCCGCCAGGCCGGGCGGCCGCATCCGCCCGGCGGCGGCCAACGCCTCCACGTGCTCGACGTTCACTCGTGACCAGGGGCTGCCTTTGCGGCGGCGCGAGTACCGCTGCAGGAAGCAGTGCTCGTCATAGGACCTGCGGTGGCTGTCGATCCAGCCGTAGCACAGCGCGACCTCCAGCGCCTGCTCGATCGTGATCAACGCTTCGGTCGATCCCTTCTTGGCGATCTTCAGCCAGACACCGCCCTCGGACCCGTGATGCTCGGCCAGCCACGACTCCCACCGGCCGGCGTCCGCGAAGTGCATCATCGGCCCAGGACCTCCAGGTAGTGCCGGTTGTACATGATGCCCAGCACGTTGCCGAACGGGTCGACCACGGACGCGGTGACGAAACCGGGGCCGTACTCGGTGAGTGGTGTGTGCGGCGTGGCCCCCAGGGACAGCAGCCGGTCCAGGGTGGCCCGCACGTCGTCGACGTGCCAGTGGACGATCGCGCCTCCTGGGGCGGCGGGCGCGCCCGGCGGGGCGTAACGCCGGTCGATGAGGCCGAGTTCGGCCTGGTAGTCGCCGATCCTGAACTCGTAGTAGGCGGCAGGCTGCCCGTTGCCCGGGCGCTCGAAGTACGGCTCGACGTCCAGCAGGTCGACGTACCACTTCTTGGCCGCCTCCAGGTCGTCGGCCCAGAAGCTGACGGTGGCCAGTCCTCGCAACATCGGCGGTTCCCTCTTTCGATCGGTGACAGTCACCATGTTCCACCTCAAAGTGCTCACCAATTGAGCACTTTGTTGGAGAAACTGGGGGCATGCGTGCTGATCGTCTCGTCGCCAGCCTCCTGCTCATGCAGGCCCGTGGCCGGGTGACCGCCGCCGAGCTGGCCGACGAGCTGGAGGTGTCCGTCGCCACCGCTCGCCGCGATCTGGAGGCGCTGTCCGCGGCCGGCATCCCGGTGTACCCGCAGCCAGGACGCGGTGGCGGCTGGTCGCTTGTCGGTGGCGCCCGCACCGATCTCAGCGGCCTGTCGGCAACCGAGGCGCAGGCACTGTTCCTGCTCGTCGGCCCGGCCGCGGCCGTCTCGGGTGAGGCCAAGGCGGCGCTGCGCAAACTCGTGCGGGCGCTGCCGCAGACCTTCCGGGCCGACGCCGAGGCCGCCGCCGGCGCCACGATGATCGACCCTACCCGGTGGGGTGAGCGTGATCGCCACCGGCCCGAGCTGGTCGACCTGCTGCAGACCGCCGTGATCCGCAGGCGAAAAGTCCGTCTGACCTACACCAACAGCGCCCGGGAGCGGACCGAACGGCTGGTCGACCCGTGGGGCCTGGTCGACAAGGACGACATCTGGTACCTGCTCGCCGGGACCGAACGAGGACGGCGGACCTTCCGCGTCGACCGGATCGTCGAGGCCGAGCCGACCGACCAGCCCGCCGAGCGCCCGGACGACTTCACGCTCGCCACCGCGTGGCAACAGGTCGTCGGCGAGGTGGAACGGCGGCGGTCACGCACCTGGGCGACCGTGCTCATCGAGGCCAGGTTCGTGCCGGTGCTGCGAACGCACTTCGGCCGGCACTGCCACATCGACGCCGAACTCGATCAGGGGCGTGTCCGGGTCCGCCTCGCCGCGCCGACCCCGCTGGACATCGCCCGGAACCTGGCCGGCTGGGGCGCGATGATCGAGGTGGTCGAACCGCACTCCGTCCAGGCCGAGCTGGCCCGGATCGGCGCCGAGCTCGCCGGCCGCTACACCAGCGGACACTGACGTGGAGTTCGGCCTTGGGGCGGCGTGCGTCACGCCAGGCTGTCGAGCTCGCGAACGAGGCGGGCTCCCTCTCGGGTCATGATCTCCGGGTCGCGCAGAGCATTGGAGAGCAGGGACATGCCCTGGTAGGCACCGACGAGCGTCAGCGCGAGGCCCTCGGGATCGGCCACGCCCAGCTGGCGGTACTGCTGTTCCACCCAGTCCAGCAGCCGGCGGATGACATGGCCCGCCGCGACGTCGAGGCCACTCTCGGTTCGCTTGTCGAGTTCGACGGCAAGGGTGCCGGTGGGGCAGCCGTAGCGGGCCGCGGTGTCGCGCTGACCGACCCATGCCTCCACGAGGCCCTTGAGGCGTTCGCGCGGGTCGGGGAGCTGGTCCAGCCGGCCGGTGAGGGTCTCCAGATGCCTGGCGTGCTCGGAGAGGGCGGCCTCGACCAGCTCGTCCTTGGTCTTGAAGTAGTAGTACACGTTGCCCGCCGGGACATCGGCGGCGCGGGCGATGTCGGCGATGGTCGTGCGTTCCACGCCCTGCTCGTGCAGCACCCGGGCGGTGGCCGCCATCAGCCGCTGCCGCTTACCGGCGGCCTTCGTCCGGGGGTGCTGAGAATTCATTGAGTTAGTCACCCGACTAACTATAGACAGCCGATGGCCGGGCTGTGCTAACGTCTCACTCGACAAAGTTAGTCAGCCAACTAACTGACTTCTGAGCCAGGGAGATCGACATGATCGTGGTAACGGGTGCGACCGGGAACGTCGGGCGGGCGCTGGTGCGGATGCTCACCGAGGCTCAGGTGCCGGTGACGGCCGTAGCCCGGCACATCACCGGCGCCGACGTACCGCCGGGGGTGCGGGCGGTGGCCGCCGACCTGGCCGAGCCGGCCGGTCTGCGGGTCGCGTTCGACGGGGCGGAGGCGCTGTTCCTGCTGGTGGCGGGCGAGAACCCGCACGGCATCCTGGAAGTGGCGAAGACCGCGGGGATCCGCAAGGTGGTGCTGCTGTCCTCGCAGGGCGCGGGGACCCGCCCGGAGGCGTACCGGCACCCAGGCCTGTTCGAGGCGGCCGTGCGGGAGTCCGGGCTCGGCTGGACGATCCTGCGGTCGGGCGGGATGGCCACCAACGCCTTCGCCTGGGCCGAGTCGATCCGCACCCGGCGGGAGGTCGCAGCGCCGTTCGGTGATGTCGGCCTGCCCTTCATCGATCCCGACGATGTGGCGGCGGTCGCCGCCGCCGTCCTGGGCCAGGACGCGCACCTGGGCACCGTCTACACCCTGACCGGTCCCGCACCGACCACCCCGCGCGAGCGGGCGGCGGCGATCGCGGCCGCACTGGGCGAACCGGTCCACTTCACCGAACAGACCCGTGAGGAGGCCCACAAGCTGATGGCGCGGTTCATGCCGCTGCCCGTGGTCGAGGGCACTCTGGCCATCCTGGGCGAACCGACCGAGGGCGAGCAGCGGGTGAGCCCCGACGTCGAACGTGTCCTGGGCCGGGCGCCGGGCACCTTCGCCGCCTGGGCCGAGCGCAGCGCCGCAGCCTTCCGGTGAGCATGTCGGTCGAGGATTTCCTCGCTGAGCCGCACGTGGCCACCCTGACCACCTCGCGTCCCGACGGCTCGCCGCATGTGGTCGCGGTGCGCTTCACCTGGGACGGTCAGGCGAGGCTGGCCCGTGTCCTGACCGTCGGCACCACTCGCAAGGCCAGGAACCTCATCGCCGGGCCGGGCGGGCGCGCGGCGCTCTGCCAGGCGGTGGGATTCCGGTGGGTGACGCTCGAAGGACTCGCCACCGCGCACGACGCACCCGGGCGGGTGGCCGAAGGCGCACGCCGTTACACCGCGCGCTATGGAGCGCCGCCGCCCGCTCCGCCAGGCCGCGTGGTCATCGAGATCGCGGTCGATCGCATCACCCGGCTCAACCTCGGATAAAGGACTGGATCATGCCTGTTCAGCACATCCTCGGCTCGACCATGTACTACCGGGAGTCCGGCACCGGGGTGCCGGTCGTCTTCCTGCACGGCAACCCGACCTCGTCGTACCTGTGGCGGGACGTCATGCCGGCCGTAGGATCCGGGCGGCTGCTGGCCCCCGACCTCATCGGTATGGGCGAGTCGGGCAAACCCGATATCGACTACACCTTCGCCGACCATGCCCGCTACCTGGACGCCTGGTTCGACGCGCTCGACCTTCAGGACGTGGTACTGGTCGGGCATGACTGGGGTGGCGCCCTGGCCTTCGACTGGGCCGCGCGTCACCCGCACCGGGTACGCGGCATCGCGTTCACCGAGACCATCGTCAAGCCGATGGCCTGGGAGGAGTTCCCCGAAGGCGGCCGGCGGCTGTTCCAGGCGATCAAGACAGCCGGCATCGGCGAAACAATGATCCTCGACGACAACGCCTTCATCGAGCAAGCCCTGCCCGGCACCGTCGCCACGGCGCTCACCCAGGGCGACCTCGACGTCTACCGCAAGCCGTATCCGACCCGGGAGAGCAGGCTGCCGCTCCTGCAGTGGCCGCGCTCGATGCCGCTGGGCGGTGAGCCCGCTGACGTCGTGGCCAGGATCGAGGCGTACGACCGGTGGCTGAAGGCCGGCGCGGACGTGCCCAAGCTACTGCTCACGTTCGCGCCTGGGCCGGGGGCGATGATGCACGAGGGCATCGTCGCGTGGTGCGCGGCGAACATCGCCGGCCTGGAGATCGAACACTCCGAGGCCGTCGCCGGGCATCACACGCCGGAGGACCAGCCCGTGTTGATCGCCGAGGCCATATCGGCCTGGGCGGACAGACACGGCCTTCGCTTCTTGTGAAACGCGATCCTTTTCAACCGTTCCTGCGCGGCCTTGACGGCGCACTCGATTCCCCTGGGACAGGGGGTGCGCGGTCAGCGCTTGACGGCTCGCAGCACGACGAACCTGGGGTCGCTCGCGGCGACCTCGCAGTTGCCGAAGAGCCGGCGGAGCTTCGCGTGGTAGCCGAGGTGCCGGTTGCCGACCACCCACAGCTCGCCGCCGCGGCGCAGCGCGGCGCGGGAGCCGTTGAACATGCGCCAGGCCGTCGCGTCGGTCGTCGCGCGGTGCGTGTGGAACGGCGGGTTGTTCAGCACCAGGTCCACCGTCCCGGCGGGTACGCCTGACAGGCCGTCGGCCGCCAGGAACTCCGCGGTGGTGCCCGCCGCCATGTTCGCCCGGAAGGTGGCCTCCGCCGAGGCCAGCGCCTGGTAGGACTCGTCGATGAACGTCACCTGGGCTTCGCTGTTGCCCAGTGCGGCGGCGAGCCCGACCACCCCGTTGCCGCAGCCCAGGTCCACGACATGTTCGCGCCCACGGCGCTGCGGCAGATTCTTCAGGAAGAAGCGGGTACCGACGTCCAGGCGGTCGGCGCAGAAGATGCCCGCGTGGTTGGTGACGGTCAGACCCGAGACGGCTCCGACACCGGCGGGCAGCGGGTAGCTTCGCGGCCACGGGTTGTCGCTCCGGGGAAGCCCGGGGTCCGGTGCGCAGAAGATGAGCCGTGCCTTCTTCGCCGCCAGCGACGTCCTGGTCGGCCCGAGGATCCGTTCGAACAGGTGCAGCGTCGAGGTGTGGATCTCGGTGACCATCCCGGCGCCGACGACCACCATGCCGGAGTGTAGGTGCGGTGCGAGGCGGTGCAGCTGGTCCTCAAGAAGCGCGAGGCTCTTGGGCACTCGGATGAGCAGCACGTCGATCCGGTCCGGAGGCGCGTCCCTGGTCGTGCGGAGCCCTACCGTGTTCCCGGCGACGTTCCCGGTGACCTTGTTGCGTTCCAGGTTCGCCAGGGTCGCCTGCCTGCCGAGGAAGGAGTCGGTGATCTGCACGGGATGGTGATCGGCGAGCGCGGTGACCAGGGCGCCCCACCGGTCGCCCAGCACGACCACGGTGCCCGACAGGTCCGCCTGTTCGCCGTCGAGGTGCCGCAGCAGGTATTCGTCGGCGGCGTCCCAGGCGCGAAACGGGTCGCGGGGATCCTCGGGGAAGCGGGTGAGCTCGAACTCACCTCTCGACGTCGTGAAACGGTTCATCGCGCCTTAGGCTAGCGAGTCACGCGATGAGCTGGTCACATCCCCTCATCGCCGGGCCGGTCAACCCTGCCCGCGCTCGACCGTCCCAGGCCGGCGGCCCAGTCCCGGGGGCGGTGGGTACGGCGGATGCCCCGCGATCTATGCCGGGCCTCACCCGCGAGCAGGAATCCGTGCGACCGGATACTTAAGTACACCCCCTCGACCGTCGGCGGCCAACTTTGGTTACCGCACGACCGTCCTAAGCCCGATTCCGCGCCGGGCATCACCTGCCTACCGTGGGGCCATGACCTCCACCAACTCGAAGTCCCCCTTGGCCACCCTGTCGGGTCTGCTCTGCTTCATCCTCGTCGCAGGCGGCGGGAGCGGCCTTCTGCACGAGTGGTTCGGCTGGATCCATTTCATGGGCTTCCTCCGGTTCCTCGCCCCCGAGGGCTACGAGATCTACAGCTACGCCTTGATGATCGCCCTCGGCTTCGCGATAGGCGCGGCCGGCAACGCGCTCACCCGACGAGGCCGCAGATGAACCACTCCGGGCGACTGGCTCGGGGCCTGGGCAACGGATACGCAGGTCGGCGGCGCTGCTTGTAGCGTCTGCGTGTGACCGAGGAAGAGTGGGCCGAGCACCGGCCGGCGGTGTTCGGGGCGGCTTATCGACTGCTCGGTAGTGCCGGCGACGCCGAGGACGTGGCGCAGGACGTCTGGCTGCGCGCGGCCGGTGCCGACCTGTCCGGGGTCGAGGATCTGCGGGCCTGGCTGGTGACGGTCGCCGCCCGCAGGTCCTACGACATCCTCCGGTCGGCACGGGTGCGGCGTGAGACGTACGTCGGCCCGTGGCTGCCCGAGCCGTTGCTGACCGGTCCGGACGCCGCCGAGCCGGTGCTCGTCGACGAGTCGGTGAGCATGGCGATGCTCGTCGTGATGGATCGGCTCACGCCGCCCGAGCGAGTCGCGTTCGTGCTGCACGACGTCTTCGAGGTGCCCTTCGATCACATCGCCCGGGTGCTCGGCGTCACTCCCGTGGCCGGCCGCCAACTCGCCTCACGGGCGCGGCGCCGGGTGGCCGCGACGAAGCAGCAGCCACGCGCGAGTCGCCCGGAGCGCGAGCGGGTGCTCGCGGCGTTCCGCGCCGCGTACGAGGCGAGCGACCTGAAGGCCCTGGTCGAGCTCCTGCATCCCGACGCGGTGTACGTCACCGACGGCGGCGGCAAGGTCTCCGCCGCGCGCAAGGTCATTTCCGGCGGTGAGCGGATCGCCATGGTGCTGTCCCGGGTGGCCGGGCGGTGGGGGCTCTTCCCGCTCGTTCCCCGCGAGGTGGGTGGGGAGCTCGCGCTGGTGGCGTACCGAGACGAGCGGATCGTCCTGGTCGATACCTTCGACGTCGCGGCCGACGGCCGGATCCTGGAGATCCGGCGGGTGCTCAATCCGGACAAGCTTCTGCACATCGCTCCGGTGCGCTGATTTTTTCTGGCAAAGGTCGTCACATCGGCGGGTGCCATCTCGTCTCCCTGGTGAGAACCGGGAGAGAGACCGAGAAAGGTGGGAACACGATGTCACGCTTGAACCTCGCCGAGGTGGCGCCCGAGATGTACAAGGTGTTTATCCAGGCTGAGCAGGTGATCTCGAAGGGGCCGTTGGATCCCGCGATCCGCGAGCTCGTCAAGATCCGTAGTTCGCAGATCAACGGTTGCCTGTTCTGCATCGACATGCACGTCCACGAGGCGCTGCGACTCGGTGAGAAGCAGGATCGGATCTACCAGCTGTCCGCCTGGCGGGAGTCGGAGCTGTACACCGACGCCGAGCGGGCCGCGCTGGCCTACGCCGAGGTCGCCACGGAGCGGCCCGACGGCGTGTCGGACGAGGTCTGGGAGGCGGTGGCCGCCGCGTTCAAGCCGGAGGAGGCAGGGTACCTGGTCGCCCAGGTGGCGCAGATCAACCTGTGGAACCGCATCGCGGCGCCCATGCACACGCGCCCTCCGAAGCGGAGCTGACGGGCGCGCGACGCCGTCGCGCGTCGGGGCTCCCGGGCGACCTGGGCCGTCTCGTTCGGATCGGTCAGAGCGCCCCCCGGGCCCTGGAGAGGGGCCCGGGGCGTCGTGCCGCCGTTCAGGAGTTTGACCTCGAACGTGAGCTCGGGCAGGTCCTAGGTGCCGAGGTGGCGGGATCGGACCTCGTTGACCTCCGCCTCGTGGAGCACCGCCCAGTCCGCCAGTGCCGACAGCGGTTGGAGCAGGGTGCGCCCCAGTGGGGTCAGGCTGTACTCGACGCTGGGCGGCACGGTCGGGTGCACCTCGCGCCGCACCAGCCCGTCGGTTTCCAGGCTGCGCAGCGTGCGGGTCAGCATGCGCTGGCTGATGCCTTCAATGGCACGGTGCAACTCGTTGTACCGGTGCGGGCGCCTCCCGAGCAGGACCACCAGCAGCATGCTCCACTTGTCGCCCATGCGCCGGAACACATCACCGACCGGGCACGCGGCGAGCTCGTCGGCCGGCACCGGGCGAGGCAGCTCGCGGTCGAGCCCCGCGGCGACGTCCGCGTTCAGCCGGGCAGAACCTGTAGCAGCGCGTTGCGAGCGCCGGACAGGCGGCCGGTGCCGGCCAGGCGGGTCATCCAACGCGACATGGTCACCAGGCGCTGGGCGGGCCGGCGACGCCGGGCGTCGTAGGCGCGCAGCGCGATCGCCACGTCCGCCGGGGTCCTTGGGGCGGCCGGCAGGTCGGCGAGGGCGGCGGCGTCCAGCAGGGCCTGGCAGGCGCCCTGGCCGAGGGAGGGGGTCATCGCGTGCGCGGCGTCGCCGACCAGGGCGACGTTACCGGTGACGAAGGATCTCAGGCGTGGGGACAGATCATGGATCTCGTGCCGCAGTACCGTCTCCTCGTCGGCCTCGGCGAGGACGCGCGGGATCGGGTCGTGCCAGCCGGCGAAGCGGGCGCGCAACTCGTCGAGGCTCTCCCTTCGCCCTTGCGGCGTGGCCACCGCGGCGTACCAGTTGGTGGAGCCGGGCTCCTGGGGCGTGATGCCGAAGACCTGGCCCGGCCCCCAGGTCTCCCCGAAGCCGGACGGCTCGAAGCCGGTCACGCCGCGCCAGGCCACGATCCCGCTGTAGCGGGGCCGGGGGGCGGCGTCGAAGTAGGCGGCGCGCACCGCGCTGCGCAGCCCGTCGGCCCCGACCACCAGGTCGTGCTCCTCGTGCAGCGTCACCGGATCGGTGATCTGTGTTCCTGTTCTGATCGTCGTCTCGCCCACAGCCCGCAGCAGCATCTCCATCAGTGAGACCCGCGAGATCATCAGCACCGGTGAGCCGCCCCGGCGCTCGATGCGCCTCAGCGGCAGGTCGGCCAGGCGACGTCCGTGTGGCGTACGGATGAGGGCGTCGCGGTAGGGCACCGTACGGCGGCGCAGCTCCTCGCCCAGGCCGAGCCGGTCGAGCGCGGCCTGGGCATCGGGGCGGATACCCAGGGCGGTGCCCGCCGAGACGATTCGCGGCCAGCGTTCGAGCACGGTCACCTCCCATCCGGCCGTGCGCAGCCCGATGGCGGTCGCCAGTCCGCCGATCCCGGCGCCGACGATGACGGCGGTCGCTTTCATGTCCTGTTCCCCTCCGCTTGCTTCACCACAGCTGTGGTACCACTAGTGTGGTGATTCGAGCAAGCCCGGATAATGAACGGCATGGTGCAGAACCGCGAGCGTCGCGACCGGCTGCGAGACGCGGCCATCGAGGTACTGGCCCGCGAAGGCGGCAGGGGCCTGACCCATCGAGCGGTGGATCACGAGGCCACCCTGCCCGAGGGCACGGCCAAGAACTACTTCGCCACCCGTGACGCCCTGCTGCAGGCTGCCGCCGAGCGCTGCGTGCAGCGCTACTGGGCAGACCTGGAACAGGCCGGTACGGCGGGCATCCAGGGGCGCGAGCAGCTGGTCGGCCTGCTTCGCGAACTGCTCGACCGTGCGGTCACCGTCAACCGGTCACGGGTCCTGGCCTACCTGGAACTGCACGCCGAGGCCGCGCGCAGGCCGCAGGTGCAGGCCACCCTCGCCGAGCTCAACCAGGCGGACCTCGCGCTGCACCTGCGAGTACAGCAGGCCGCCGGGCTGGCGGCGACCCCACGCGGCGCCGCCATCGTGACCATGTGCGTCAGCACCGCGCTGACCTACTTGCTCACCCAGCCGCCGCAGGTGCTCAAGGCCTACGGGCTTGACGACCTCGACGCCTTCCTGCGCGACCTCATCGACACGACATATCCGCGCCCGGCCTGACCGGACCTCGTACGACGCCCGCACCTGCTGGATCCGCAGCTGTCGCCGGAGACGTCAGGCGGTCAGAGGTCCAGGCCGGAGCCGCCGAACCGGTCCTGGAGGAACCTGCCCTGGTCGCGCAGGGCCTGCTCGTCGCCTCGGTAGACCGACTCGGCCACCTTGCGCAGCTGGGTGTCCAGCAGGTCGAGCTGGGCGAGCAACTCCTCGTGGGCGCTGCGCTCCCGCTCGCCGCGCCGGGTGAGCGCGTACGAGCGGGGCAGGTTCGCGTACGTCTCCAGGCTGGACGGCAGGTAGTCCCTGATCGTCTGCGACACGATGTGCAGGTGGTCGGGTGCGGAGGTGAGCACGTCCGCCCGCCGGAGGATGTCGCGCACCACCTCGGCGAGCACGCCGACTCTCGCCACCACGTCGTCGGGGAACCGGTTCCCGCCGATCTTGGCCAGCAGGGTGTCCAGGTCGGCGTGGAGCCGCCGGGACTCCACCTCCGCGTGCGAGATCGTGAGACGTACCCGGTCCGCCGGGGCCAGCAGCGCCCCGACGCCGTACAACCCGGCGACCACGACGGGCCAGAACGTCCCGGCGACGTCGAGGAAGACCAGGGCCACCCCGACGAACGCCAGAGCGCATCCGGCGATGTTTCTGGTCGACCCGGCGTAGGCGAGGATACGGCCGCCAGGACTACTGGTAGCCACGGATCTCCTTGAAAGCCGCGGCCAGCGACCCCTTCCGGGCGTCGAAGGTCGCCCCACCGGTGAGCTGGGCGATCTGCTTCATCTCGTTGACGTCGCTGTCGCCGAAGAGCACGACGAAGGTCGGGAACTTCACGGGCAGTGACGCGTAGTAGCCGGCGAAGTCGTGGTACGAGCTGCCGTCGGTGTTGTCGCCGTCCGTCATCAGCACGATCGAGGTGAAGTCCTCCGACGCCGACGACCCGGCCTCCTCGTAGGCGGCCCGCAGACTGTCGAAGATCGCCGTGCCGTCGTGCGCCCGCAGCGCCTCGCTGTACGAGCGGATCCGCTGGAGCACCGGTTCGGGGTTCCGGTCGGGCAGCGTGAAGGTCTGCGGAGTGCCGGGGATCGTGTTGAACGGGATCATCGTGACCGTCTCGCGGTCGCGGAAGCGCGAGAACGATCCGCTGACGGAGGTGTCGGCGCCGGACAGGGCGGTCAGCGCCTGCTTGAGCGCGTCGATCCGTTCGCCCTCCATCGAACCGGAGGTGTCCAGCACGAACAGCGTCCGCGACGGCCTGCGCACCTGGTTGAGGTAGACGCCGATCAGCTCGTCGGCCGCGTCGCGCCGGTTGGGGAAGGGCAGCTCCACCAGTGACGCGGACCCGAAACGCCGGTCCGGCCCGACCTCGGGGACGATCGGCCGGCGGTGGGTCGTGGTCATGACCTCCCGCTGGATCTCCGGGGTGCGCAGCCAGGCGGCGAGCTTCCCGTACAGCTCCTTCTTGTCCGGTGTTGTGGAGCTCAGCAGCGTGAGCGGGTAGTCGGCCGTCACCACCCCGTCGCTCGGGTAGATCAGCGTGAGCGGCTCGGAGAGCCTGCCGGAGGCGTTGAGGCCCAGCAGCACGGACTCGTAGTTGACGAGCCCGTCCACCCCGCCCTGCCTGGCGTACGCGTCCGCGAGCCAGCCGGAGGAGCCGGAGGTGAGCGTCTGCGCCGAGAAGAACTCCTTCAGCCTGGGCGTCGCCGCGTCGATCTGGGCCTTGTCCAGCGCCTCCCCGGCGTCGGAGAGCGCCGCCGTCACACCGACCAGCGCGGAGAACCCGGAGTTGGACGCCGCGGGGCTGGTCATGCCGAAGGTGAACTCGCGGGCGCGCGCGGCTGAGGCGATGTCGTTCCAGGTAACGGGTTTGCGGTCCCAGCCGAGCTCGCGGGCCTTGGATGCCTTCAGCCCGAGCAGTACGGGCGAGACCATGACCTTGGTCTGGGTCGAGAGCCGCGCGGTCGCCCCGTCGATCAGTGACAGGTAGCGGTTGGAGGAGAACCACGTCGCGTCGTACTGCCCGTCCGCGCCGCCGCTCGCCACCTGGTCGGCTCCGTCGAGCGTTCCGGCGTACGACAGCGCGACCCGCACGCCGATCGCGTCCCGGGCCCGCTTGAGCAGCGGTTCCAGGTCGCCGATCTCGCTTCCCGCGAGG
Source organism: Streptosporangium sp. NPDC006013 (assembly GCF_040614275.1). NCBI lineage: Bacteria > Bacillati > Actinomycetota > Actinomycetes > Streptosporangiales > Streptosporangiaceae > Streptosporangium > Streptosporangium sp. NPDC006013. Next base: position 24,949 of record NZ_JBEXUE010000004.1, on the reverse strand, counting down.
ACGCGGAGCACGTCGGGACCGTCCACGGGGGTGGCCGGCGTGTCGGCCCCGCCGCACGCGGCCGAGGCCACCAGCAGGGTCAGCGCGGCGAGCGCCCGCCTGATCGGGCGAGAACCCGTTCGTGCTCTCATCGCGGGAGCGCCTGTTCGTCGCCGTGCCGAGAGCGTTCCAGGTAGGTGCGCGCGTGGTCGAGTTCGACGGTCAGGCTGTCCACGGTGATCGCCATGTTCTCCACGGCCTTGGCTTTGAACGTGTCGATCATGTCCATGGTGGTGTAGATGTTGTCGAACGCCTTGCGTAGCGCGTCCATGTCGACCGTGGTGGACGCCGCCTGGGTCTGGATGTCGGCCGCCTGGGTACGCAGCATCTCGCTGGTCGCCACGATCAGGTCGGAGGTGGTGGTGTTCAGCGCCGTGATCTGGTCGAGCACGAGCTTCTGGTTGGCGAGGGCCTGCGCCACGGTCACGGCCGTGCGCAGCGCCGCGATCGTCGTCGTGGTCGCCCGGTCCACGCCCTTGATCAGTTCAAGGTTGTTCTTGCGGATCAGATCCAGCGCGAGGTAACCCTGGGCGGACACCGCGAGCTGGGTCAGCAGGTCCTGGTGCTTCTGCCGGATGCCGAACAACGCGTCCGAGCGGAGGGCGGTGGCCTTCTCCGGGTCGGCCGCCTCGACATGCATGATCTTGTCTTCCACCGCGGAGTCGAGGGCGGCGGCGAGCAGGGCGTACTCCTGCAGGCGCTTCATCGATTCCCACAGGTTGGTCTTCTCGCCCTCGATGGCCGCGTTGTCCTTGCGCAGCTCGTCCTGCCCGGATTTGAGGGCGCGGATGATGTCGTCGATGTGCCGCTGCGCCGACTGATATTTCGCGAAATAGTCGCGTAGTTTATCGCCGAACGGGATCAGTCCCAGCAGCTTCTTGGCCGGGGTGGACGCCTGCTTGGGGTCGAGGTCGACGATCGTCCGGCGCAGCGCGGTCAGCTGCCCGGCCACCGCCGCCTGCGCGTCCCTGCCCTCGCCCCTGGCGGACGCCAGCGCGGCCACCGGACGCTTCAGCATGCGGTTCGCCACCTGGGAGGAGGCCCGGATCTCCGAGTCACCCATGGAGGTGATGTCGTGCACCTTGCGGGTGAACTCCGGCGACCGCGGGTCCAGGCCGCTCAGCTCCTCGGCGAAGCCGCCTGCCTTCTCCGCCAGTTCGGCGCCTCGCTCCTCCGGTACCGGCAACATGGTGGCCGCCTTCTCCACGGGCACCTTGGCCACGGGTTCCGGCGGGCTGAGCACGAGATCGCTCACGGTGGTCTCTCCTGGAAACGGTGGGAAGGCGAGGTCAGGGGGTGGGGGAGGGAACCACGCCGGATCGGTAGAGCCTGTCGATCGCGGTGATCATGCCCTCCAGTCGTTCGTAGTCGGGCGGCTCCACCACGTCGATCAGGTCGGCCGGCAGCGGAGCCGCTGCCTTCGCCACCAGGTCGTCGAACGCCTTGGCGCCGGCGGTGCGGAAGCCGTACAGGGCCGCGAGGTGCCCGAGTTCCGGGTCCTCCTGCAGGAGCCGGCCGACCTCGGTGCCCTGCGCGCCGAACGGTACGAGCGTGTGCTTGCTGAGGACCGTGGGCGAGGGGTAGAGCAGCCGCATGTCGGGGCGGATCAAGCCGTCCCCCGCGAAGAGGCGCGAGGCGTACTGCGCCTCGTAGATCATGACCATGGGTGTCTTCCCCATCCCCAGAGCCAGGTAGTCCTCGAACGGAGCCTCGGTGGAGGTCTCGGAGTATCCCTGGTCGAGGAAGAGGGGGGCGACGGCTCCGGCGACCTTGGAGCCCTGCGCGTTCGAGGTGATCACGTCGTCGCCGTTGGCCACGTAGCCGGCGATCGAGAGGTACATCGCCGCGGAGTTGGAGGTGCGGATGTCGGTGGTGGTGAGCAGGACGCGCTTGCGCGCCGGGTAGGCGGTGTTGCCCGGCAGCCTGTCCCACCGGGTGCCCTTGGCCACCAGATCCAGATATTTCTTGATATCGAACACCCAGTAGCCCAGGCCGGAGTCCCGCACGACGCCCGCCTTGGCGAGCACGTCCGCGATCGGCTTGAAGGTGGCGATCGCCATGGGGGAGGAGAACGGCGCGAACGTGCGGGTGGCGCCCCGGTCACGCTTGATCTTCTCGGCCGCCGGAGCGCTGGACGGGAACGCGAAATCGTACTTCTTGAGATCCACCGAGGCGGCGATCTGGCGTGATCCGGCGGTGTCGACCTCCACCCGGAGGCCGTGTTCGGCGAAGACCGCCCGCACCCGCCGATCGTCGAAGAACGGTTTCTTCTCCGATCCGATCACCCCGCGGACCAGGGTGAGCTCCCGCGTCTCCGTGCCGCCGCCACGGTTGCCCACCACGATCGCCGCCACTACGGCGGCGCCGAGGAGCAGCGCCAGCCCGACGCCGATCCAACGCTTCATGTGATCCCTCGAAAGCTTGCCCCATATAGCGATAAAACAGCGTTCTATATTGAATTATGTGAGATATGACGACAGGGCGAAGTGAGGCATCCATGATGCGCTGACAATTCAGCTTTCATTCATCTTCTCGCCATAAAGTAAGACAGGTGCGCCGTCACCTACCGCGGCATCTTGATCCCGGCTGTCGCTGTCTCCTGGTTCCGCACACCTTGAGCGCCACGTCCTGACCGTCCGGCCCGGTATCGAGACCGGCAGCGATTCCCACTGGCTCGCCCAGACCCGAACCCGGGAAGTCGGCGTCGGTGTGAGGCCTCAGGAGATGGAGCCAAGCGATGGGGGCGAGGCCTCACCGGCACCCGTGGACGATCTCGATCAAGGGCTGAAGATCAGGCCATCGGGCTCGCATGCTCGGAGTCACCGCCCCGGGGAGAGGCCGGCGTCGAACCGTACCTCGACGTCGTCGCTGAGTTTGAGTGTGCCGAAGAACGCTGAATAGGGCCGGATGCCCCACCGGGTCTGCACGATGGTCGCCGAGCCGTGTACGCGGTCCTCGGTCAGCAGGCCCTGGAGCGTGACGGGCTGGGTGACGCCGACGATGGTGAGATCGCCCTCGACGCGAAACGACTCCGCTGTTCCGCTGATCCGTGTCGATCGGAACGTGATCGCCGGGTAACGCTCAACGTGCAGGACCTTCTCCTGAAGGTTCTTCTTGATCTCCCGACGATCGGAGTCCGTGAGCGGCTTGATGCCACCGGTTCCCTCCCGGACCTCGAACGACCCTGCGTCGACTTCGACGGTCACCGAGGAGCCGGCCGGATCGGCGACGTCGATCGTGGCATCGCCGTGCCAACGGGTGACCTCGATGGTGAGGTCATGGCCGGCCTTCGCGCCCAGCCCGGTACGGGTCGTGTTGACGATGAGCCGGCCGGACTCGGGTCCCAACGCGTAGCTACCAGAGGTGACGCCCACCACGTCAGGCTATCTCGCCCCCGAAAGCTCACCGTGGCACGTACATCGGCATGGCGAATACCAGGACCGGAACCGACGCACTTTTGGCCGCCTGTCGCTTCTCGCGGGCGGGGATCGCGTAGGTGCGATCCAACCTCCGGCGCGTACGGAGCCGGCAGGTTCCGGGAGAGAGCCCGGTGCGGTCCTGCCCTGACCTCGGTAGGGGGCTCGCCGGGACCCGAGCCCGGCAAGGCCGATGTGCCGATGAATAAGACTTCCTTGACAAGTTAATTTGTCGGTCATAGTCTGTGGTCATGCAGGACATCGCCGTGATCGAGGATCCGGCCGCCGCCGAGGTCTCGCTGGACCCCATCCGGGCCCGGCTGCTGGCCGAGCTGAGTGAGCCCGCCTCCGCGACCATGCTGGCCGCCAAGGTCGGCCTGCCCCGGCAGAAGGTCAACTACCACCTCAAGACGCTTGAGGCGCACGGGCTCGTCGAGATGATCGAGGAGCGGCGCAAGGGCAACGTCAACGAGCGCATCATGCGCGCGACGGCGGCCTCCTACGTGATCTCCCCGGCCGCGCTGGCGTCCGTCGAGCCCGACCCGGCCCGCTCTCCCGACCAGCTGTCGGCCGGCTGGCTGCTGGCTGTCGCGGCCCGGCTGGTCCGCGACGTCGGGGCGCTCATCGCCAGCGCCGCCAAGGCGCGCAAACGCGTCGCGACCTTCGCGATCGACACCGAGGTGCGCTTCGCCTCGGCCGCCGACCGGGCCGCGTTCGCCCAGGAGCTTGCCGGGGCCGTCACGACCCTGGTGTCCAAGTACCACGACCAGTCCGCCGAGCACGGCCGCGACCACCGGATCGTCGTCGCCGTCCACCCGAGCATGAAGGAAACCCGATGACGCACCCGTTCGAGCTGAGCCAGGAGATCGAGCTCAGCGCCACGCCCGAGCAGGTCTGGGACGCGATCGCGACCGGGCCGGGCGTCGACTCCTGGTTCATGGGACGCACCGAGATGGGCACCGCCGAGGGCGGCCCGGCGAACCTGACCATGCTGGGCCACACCGAGCAGGCCACGATCACCGCCTACGAGCCGGGCACCCGCCTGGCGACCCGCGGCGCGCCGGCCCCCGATGGTCAGTTCATGGCGCTCGAATACCTCATCGAGGGGCGTGGCGGCGGCACGACCGTGCTGCGGATCGTGCAGAGTGGCATGCTCGGCGACGACTGGGAGACCGAGTTCGAGGCGATGCAGGCCGGCTGGCCCATCTATCAGGAGACCCTCAAGCAGTACCTCGCGCACTTCATCGGCCGCACCCCATCGGTCACCACGGCCTTCCGGCCCGGAGTGGGCGGCCCGGACGCCGTCTGGAAGACCGTCACCCAGGAACTGGGCGTCACGCAGGACGTCGCCGAGGGCGACGACGTCCGTCTCCCGGACGGCTCCGCCGGGGTCGTCTACTACGCGAACCTGCCCGTCAACCTGGGCGTTCGGACGGACGAGGGCCTGTACCGGTTCATCCACTCCGGTACCGACCGCGGCGACGCCCTCGTGCTCGGTCACCAGAACTTCGCGGGCCGTGACGAGCAGTCCGCGTGGGACACCTGGATGGCCGAGCACTTCGGCTGACCGGCCGGTCCCGGTCAGCTCGTCAGGTAACACCTTCATCCCTCACACCGCGACCAGATCAGCGGCGCCGGAAACCGGCAACGCAACCCCAGAGGAGCCAGTCCCATGCGCATCGTGATCATTGAGTTCATGAGCTTGGACGGCGTCGTGCAGGCGCCGGGCGGACCCAACGAGGACACCGACGGTGGCTTCGCCCACGGCGGCTGGTCGCACCCGTTCTTCGATGCTGAAGTGATGGGCGGTGCCTTCGACGACGCGGTGGCCAAGGCCGGGGCACTGCTGTTCGGGCGCCGCACCTGGCAGACGATGGCCGCGGCGTGGCCCGAGCGGGCCGGTGACCCGTTCGCCGACCGGATGAACTCCATTCCGAAGTACGTCGTGTCCAAGACGCTGGGCGACGACGAGCTGACCTGGAACAACACCACCCGTATCCCCGGCGACGAGGCCGTCGCCGACATCAGGAAGCTGCACGAGAGCGACGGCGGCGATCTGGTGGTGATGGGGAGCCCCACGCTCGCGCGCACCCTGCTGAGCGAGGGCCTGGTCGACGAGCTCCGACTCATGATCACGCCGGTGCTTCTCGGTGGCGGAAAGACGATCTTCCCCGACGACGGTGCGTCGCGCACGTTCGAACTGGCCTCCACGGTCATCAGCGACAAGGGCGTGCACGTGTGCACCTACCGGCCGGTCGCCGAGGGGTAGGCCGGATCGACGGTGCCGCTGTAGCGCGGATTCCCGATCGCCGCCGGGGAGCCCTGGGCCAGGGACCGCACGGTCAGGCGCCGCGGTGGCACATGGCGCCGTCGACGAGGATGAGTGCCGGGCCGCTGCCGGTGTGCTCGTAGGCGATCGCGCTGCCATCGGCCTCGTTTGTGGCGGTGTCCGTCAGACCGCTGATCCGAGTGTGTTGACCACGAGCGTTCGCTGGGTGAACGGTGCCGGCCGACCGGCACCCAGCGGTGAATCCGGCCAAGGCATTCGGTCAATGCGTCGGCGGATTGCTCAACGCGCGGCCGATGAAGCGCAGCGCGTCCGCGTCTCGCCAGGACGGCGGGGTGAGAACGCGGTAGTCGACGCGGGTGCCTGTCGACGTCGACTGGAAGCTCGCTTCGCGGATTTCACCGAAGCCCATGACCGTTCTCGCTCCCTCACGTTGCGAAGCGCCGGGTCAGCGCCGGTCGGGATGCTACCGAGGTCAGGTAGCGGCGGTACAGCCATTAACGGTGAGACCGATCCTGGGCCCCGGGGTCAGCACTGTGGTTTTTGCGGGCTTCGCGGTGCTGGGACCTCAAGCATGTGCCGGTCGGGCGCGGCCCGAGCCTGGTCCGCGCGGAGCACGAAGGGTTCGGTGCGGCTCGGAAAGACGGACACCAGCCATCCGCAAGTGCCGGTTCCTAGGCTTCTCGCCGGTGAGCCGCCCAGGTCACCCCGATCATTTCGTTCACCTCGGGAAGGGGATCTCTCAATGGCGGTCAAGAACGGTCCGAAGGCCGCCCTGACCCGGATCAACAGATGCGGGCGGGAAGGGGCGCCCACGCTCAGCTTGAGCGGGCTGAAGCTGACGGAGCTGCCCGAGCGGATGAGGGACCTGACGCAGCTGCGCGAACTCGACCTGACCTTCAACGAGCTGACCGAGCTTCCCGAGTGGCTGGGCGACCTCACCGGCCTCACCCGGCTCCGCCTGTCCTACAACAAACTCGTCGGGCTCCCCGAACGGCTGGTGAACCTGACCGCCCTCACCGAACTCGACCTCGGCCACAACAAGCTGGCTCGGATTCCCGAGTGGCTCGGCGAGTTGACCTCTCTCACCGGCCTCTCCCTGTTCGGCCTCCGGCTGACCGGGCTTCCCGACTCCTTGCGAAAGCTCACCGCTCTCACCAGGCTCTCCCTGAGCGGCGGCTGGGAGCCGTTCGACATTCCCGACTGGGTGGGCGACCTCACCGCGCTCACCTCGTTCGGCGTGACGCACTGCCGGCCGCCTGTCAGCCTTCCCGAGTCACTGGGCAATCTCACCGCGCTCACCGAGCTCCGCCTCGGTTACAACCACATGGAGGAGGTTCCCGACTGGCTCGGCAACCTCACCGCGCTCACCGAGCTGGAGCTGCAGACCAACCGGCTGACCGGCCTGCCGGAGTCGATGCGCGCCCTCACCGCGCTTACCAGGCTCGAACTGCAGGACAACCGGCTGACCGAGCTTCCCGAGTGGCTGGGCGACCTCACCGCGCTCACCAGGATCTGCCTGTGGGACAACCGGCTGACGAGCCTGCCGAAGTCGATCGGTAACCTCACCGGCATCGCCTGGCTCTACCTGTGGGGCAACGAACTGGCCGAGCTCCCCGGGTCGCTGGGCGACCTCACCGGCCTGACCAAGCTCGACCTGCACGACAACCGGCTGACCGAGCTTCCCGAGCCGCTGCGGAACCTCACCGCGCTGACCGAGCTCGATCTGTGCGGCAACCGGCTGGCGGAGGTCCCCGAATGGCTCCCGGACCTCACCGCGCTGAGCACCCTCCATCTCGGCGGTAACGACCCGCGGCCCACGGTCCCGGCCTCCCTGCGCCTGCTCGCCCGGACCTCGCCGCAGTGGCGCCGCTTCCTGGCGAGTCGCAACCGCTGATCTCTCGCCGCCTCCGGTCGAGCGTCGGCCCGAACGGAGCGGGGAAGACGACCGCGCCGGCCATGGCCGTCGGGCTGCTGCGCCCGGACGAGGGCACGGCGTTCGTGTCCTCGGGGTGGCCGCCGCGGAGCGATGTTAAGAAAACTAGACATGATGTTGGCTTTGCCTTACATTCGAGGCATGTCATCCGAAGAGAAGAGCGCCTGGATCATGGGCGTGGTCGCGGTGTGCGGGTATGCGGCCTACCTCGTCCTCGTTCTGGGGCGAGCGGACGGTGTCCCGCTCACCGAGGTCCGGTACGTGTCGACGATGCTGTGGAGCATCGGTGCCGCGATCGTGGTGTCGATCGTGCTGCGCATCGCGGTCGCGATCGCCTCACCCAAGGACGCCGGCAAGAAGGACCAGCGTGACCGGGAGATCTACAGATTCGGCGAGTACACCGGCCAGTCGTTCGTCGTCATCGGCGGGGTGGCGGCGCTCGGCATGTCGCTGGCCGAGCTGGACCACTTCTGGATCGCCAACGTCGTCTATCTGATGTTCGTCCTGTCCGCGGTCGTCGGATCCATCGCGAAGATCTTCGCCTACCGCCGGGGCTTCTGGCCGTGGTGAAGCCGACCAGGGTCACCAACACGATCCGCGCCCTCCGGTTCGCGCACGGAGAGATGACGCAGGCGGAGCTGGCGGACCGCATCGGCGTGACCCGCCAGACCGTCATCGCCATCGAGCAGGCCCGCTACTCGCCCTCGCTGGAGATGGCCTTTCAGATCGCCCGGGTGTTCGACGTCTCGCTCGACGACGTCTTCCAGTACGCGGACAGTGAAGGAGAGACACGGTGAAGGCAATCGTCCAGGACAGGTACGGCTCCCCCGAGGTCCTGGAACTCAGGGAGATCGACAGGCCGGTGATGGGGGACGACGACCTGCTCGTACGGGTGCACGCGGCCGCCGTCGATCCGGGCGTCTGGCATCTCATGACGGGTCTGCCGTATCTGGCGCGCGTCATGGGCTTCGGGTTCCGCAGGCCCAAGGTCCGGGTCCGGGGGATGGACGTCGCGGGGCGCGTCGAGGCGGTCGGCGGGAACGTGACCCGGTTCAAACCGGGTGACGAGGTGTTCGGCACCTGCGACGGAGCCTTCGCCGAGTACGCCTCCGCCCGGCAGGACAGCTTCGCGCCGAAGCCGGCGAACCTCACCTTCGAGCAGGCGGCGGCCGTTCCGGTCTCGGCCTGCACCGCCCTGAAGGGTCTTCGCGAGGCGGGGAGGGTGCAGCCGGGGCAGAAGGTCCTGATCATCGGTGCGGGGGGAGGCGTGGGGACGTTCGCGGTGCAGCTGGCCAAGGCGTTCGGCGCGGAGGTCACCGGCGTGTGCGGCACGACCAAGGCGGACCTGGTCCGATCGATCGGCGCCGACGACGTCATCGACTACACCCGCGAGGACTTCGCGGACCGGGCGCGCCACTACGACCTCATCCTCGACGCCGCCGGGAACCGCCCGCTGTCGCACCTCCGGCGTGCCCTCACTCCCCGGGGAACCCTCGTCATCGTCGGAGGCGAGCGGGGAGGGCGGTGGATCGGAGGCAACGATCGCCAGCTCCGGGCGCTCATGCTCGCACCGTTCGTGGGGCAGCGGCTGCGCGGGCTCTTCTCGATGCCGCGTGCGGAGGACCTTCGGCTGCTGAGGGAGCTGATCGAGGCGGGCAAGATCACGCCGGTCATCGACAGGACGTACCCGCTGGGCGAGGTTCCCGAGGCCATCCGGTATCTGGAGAAGGGGCACGCGCGCGGCAAGGTCGTCATCACCGTGTGAGATGTGACCGGCGGGGCACACCTTTCAACGCGTCGTCGCCCCTGCCGCAAGGCCTGTCATCGCCGACCGGTGCTCGACTTGATCGCGGGATCTCCGAATTGGAGTCCAGTGTCCGGGGATGCTCTTCGTCGTTCTCCGCACACGCTCGGGGGAATCAGCGCCACGATCAATCGAAGGGCTGACAACCGCTCGGTCGCGAGTACGTTCTGTTATGCTCTGCGTACTCAGGGTAGTGGTGCGATCGGTTTGTCGTGGGAGGTGACCGGGTGCCGATGACCGTCGGCTTCTACACGATGACGGCGATGGCGCCGAACATCTTCGGCGTCGAGATCGACCTCGGCCTGGCGGGTGCCTCGTGACCGGCCGGCTGGAGGGGTACGCCGCGATCATCACCGGGGCCGGACAGATTCCCGGCCAGATGATCGGGAACGGCAGGGCGACGGCACTGATCTTCGCCCGGGAGGGCGCCAGACTCGTCCTCATCGACCGTGACCTGGACTCGATGCTGGTCACGGCGGGATTGGTCGAGGAGCAGGGCGGAACCGCGGTCACCGTCCAGGGGGACGTGTCGGTGGCCGACGACTGGTCGACCGCGGTCGCCACCTGCGTCGAGAGCTTCGGCCGCCTCGACGTGGTGCACCACAACGTGGGCGTGGCCATCGGCGACGGCTCTCCCACCTCCGTCGAGCCCGACGACTGGGCACGGAACATGATGATCAACTCTGGCAGCATTCTGCTGATGGCCCGGGCGGTGCTCCCCGTGATGCGGGCCGCCGAGCGTGGTGTGATCACCAACATCTCCTCCATCGCGGCCATCGCCGGAACCCCTTCTCCCGGCAATCCGCCCATCACCTACAAGATGTCCAAGGCGGCCATGAACGCCGCGACCCAGCAGATGGCCCTGGAGAACGCCCGCTACGGAATCCGGGTCAACGCCATCATGCCGGGCCTCATCGACACCCCGATCGGCGTCGACCTGGGCGCGGCGGAGTACGGCATGGACAAGGAGGAGAGGGAGGACTACGAGGCCCGTCGTCACCAGCGGGTCCCGCTCAAGGGCGGCATGGGTACGGCATGGGACATCGCCAACGCGGCCCTCTTCCTGGCTTCGGAGGAGGCCCGCTTCATCACCGGCGTCCTGCTCCCGGTCGACGGAGGCCAGAGTGCCAGGGTCGGCTGAGCCCTTTTTCGACCGCCTGGCTCGTCGCTGACGCTCCTGCGGAAAGCTCACAGCCGGGAAAGTGTCGCCAGCGTGGTGTCGAGGTGCTGCACGCGGCCGGGGAGTTCCTGCCCGTGCCACCAGACGATGTCCTCGATCTCGTCGTCGGGGGTGAACGCGCCGTGCGGCGCGGCTTCGTCGGCCTGGTAGAGGGCCGCGTACTCGGTGCGTCGTTCGGGTCCGAGGACGTACTCGGCGTACCCGGAGAAGGTCAGCCGGGTGATGTGGAAGCCGGTCTCCTCGTGGAGTTCACGTACGGCGGCCTGGCGTGGCGTCTCTCCCGCATCGATCATTCCGCCCGGTAGTTCCCACTTCTGGCGGTAGCGGTTGAACACCAGAAGCAACCGGCCGCGAGACCACAGGGCGACCAGGGCGAGAGGGAGCGGGGCGTCGCCGGGAGGCACGGCCTCGGCGCCGCGGTGAAAGGCGGTCAGCTCGTTGCCGGCGTCGTCGACCGCGAGAGGAGCCAATCCGATGTCCCGTCTGTCGTCGGGCCGCTGATCCGGCTGGGTCCTGCCGACGCGGATACCGATTCTCCGTTCCGCGCCGGAGATCGCGAATATACGGCCTGGAATCTGACAGAGCAAAGGCCCAGGCCGTCAATCGATGACCTGGGCCTTTGTATCCGTGATTCGGACTCCACTCCGTATGGCGCGGATGAGCCGCCGCGGTCCATGGCCCGCACGACGTTCGCCACGGTCAAGGGTGAGGAGCCTTCAACGGGAGTACTCCCCTAGGAAGCGGTCCGCCGTCCCTCAGCGGGGAGGGTAGGGAGGCCAGTGCGGCGGGTACGGCGGGCGACCGCCCGGGTACGGCGGGATCGGGTAGCCGGCCGGGTAGGGCGGGCGCCAGCCCGGGTACGGAGGCCGCCAGCCCGGGTACGGCGGGTGCCAGCCCGGGTAGGACGGCTGGCCGATCGTGTTGCCTATGGGCACGCAGTCGTACTGCGGGCACGGTGTGGTGAAGCACTGCTTGGGCGAGGGCACGCAGACGCGGCCGGGGCCGCAGTTGACCGCCGCGCACGGCGATCCTGGATCACATTTACCCGCCTTCTGCGCGGCCGGCGCGGCGACGGCCGCCTGCGCCGCTGGGGCGGTGGACGCCTCGTCCGCCCAGGCCGTGGTCGTGGCGGCTGGTGATCCGGTCGCCGTGACCAGGGCCAGCGCCAGGATTAGTTTTCGAAGCATTTTTCCCCCAGATGTCATGATCGGTTCTGCCTCTCTGGCGATGCTCGCACCGGCCATTCCTGCTTAGGGCAAAGCGACCATCAGAAAGTCGGCTGGCTTGCGGAGGATTAGGTATTGCTTCTGGAGGACCGGCATTTTCGCCGGAAATATCATGTCAATTCGGGCGACCCAACTGCCGAGTGTGACACTTAAATCAGCTTATGGCGTGATACTCAAATCAGCCTATAGGTAATGCATGGCATAAAAGGCCACTTCAATCACCGGTGTCGTCTATATGCCGACTCGGAAGGGCAGCAGGCAGACGAGCACATCCGTGTGCTCCCGTAGCGTGACCATCAGGAAAAGGTCACGCTGGTTGTGCAGGGCCCGGTGGCGGAAGTGCCGCGGTTCGACGGTGGGAATGAGCACGGCGACCCATTTTCCGCCGTCGGCGACCTGCCGGATGTAGTCGAGAACGGGACGGACCACGGTGTGCTGCGGGCTGCCGAGAATCTCAAGACGGACCCCCGGATCCCACAGGTTCCACCGCGTCCGCAGGTCGTCCACCCCCTCCTCGGTGAAACGCACCGCGACGACCACCACCTCGCCACCGAGGGCCAGGCCCGCGCTGACGGCCCGTTCCGTCTTGGTGGTGATGTCCGAGACCGGGATGATGATCACTTTCCCGGTCTCGGCGACCGCCGCGGGCCGGGTGGGTCTGGGAGGTGTCCGCCCGAGCCCGAGCTGCTTTTCGACCGCGGTGTAGTAGCGCTCGACGCGGGCGAACAGCAGCATGAGCAGCGGGATGGCGAGGACGACCACCCAGGCGCCCTCCAGGAACTTGGTGGTGAGCAGCACCAGGGTGGCGACGGCGGTCAGCAGGGCACCGGTGCCGTTGAGCAGCGTCTTGCCGAGCCGGCGGGGCGGGCGCAGGGTCGTCCAGTGCCTGACCAGGCCGACCTGGCTGATCGTGAAGCCGATGAACACCCCGATGGCGAACATCGGGATCAGCCTGTGGGTCCGCGCGTCCACCGCGATCAGTATCACGGCGGCCGCCACCGCCACGGCCACGACGCCGTACCTGTGGACGGGACGTTCGGTGCGCAGCGCGAACAGGTGGGGCAGGCGGTTGTCGCGGGCCAGCAGGCTCAGCAGGACCGGCAGGCCGCCGAAGCTGGTGTTGGCGGCCAGTGCCAGGGCGAGCATGACCACGAGGTTGGTCGCGTAGTACGCCCAGCTCGTGCCGTAGGCGCCGGCGGTCAGCTGGGCGAGGATGGTGACGTCCTGCCGGGGCTGTACCCGGTCGCGGTGGATGAGCAGCGCCAGTCCGATCAGCATCACCCCGAGCAGCGCGCCGAGCAGCAGTTCGGTCCGTTGTGCCCGCGCGACCCGCGGCTCGCGGAACATGGGCACGCCGTTGGCGATGGCCTCGACGCCGGTCAGCGCGGAGCACCCGGAGGAGAACGCCTTGAGGATCAGCAGCACTCCCAGCGCGTCGGTCACCGGGACGTGCACGGGCGTCCCCACCATGGCCGCCGGATGGGAGCGGGCCAGCCCCAGCACCACGACGCCGAGGATGCTCACCACGAACAGCGCGGTGGGCAGCATCAGCACCCGCGCGCTGTCGGCGATGCCGTACAGGTTCACCACGGTCAGCAGGGCCAGTCCCAGCAGGCAGATCGCCAGGAGATGCGGGGCCAGGACGGGGAAGGCCGAGGCGAGGCTGGCGGCACCGGCCGCGAGGCTGACCGCCACGGTGAGCACGTAGTCGACGACGAGCGCCGCGGCGGCCAGCAGGCTCACCCGTTCGCCGAGATCGTTCTTGGCCACCGCGTAGGAGCCGCCGCCGTTCGGATACGCGGCGATCACCTGGCAGTAGGAGATCACCAGCACCGTGAGCAGCCCGACGATGGCCAGGGTGATCGGCAGCGTGTAACCGATCGCGGCGCCACCGGCGGCGACCAGGATGAGCGCGATCGCCTCCGGTCCGTAGGCGACCGAGCTGAGAGCGTCGAGCGACAACGCGGCCAGCCCCTGCAGGCTGGTCAGATGATGCCTTTCGCCCTCACCGTGGCGCAGCTGGGGCCTGACGCGCCGGCTGACGTGAACAGGGTGGTCCGATCGGCGGTGCGGGGTCATGGCGGCGACTCGTCATGGTGGCCGCCGGGCTCACCCCTCGGCAAAGCCCACGTCCGAGCCGGCGCGCTGCTCCTCCTCGGTCGCTCGCATCCGGAACAGCTTGTCGACCACCTTCCCGATGATGAACGTGACGATGAAGCTGTACAGGCCGACGGCCAGGACACCGACCACCTGCTTGCCCAGCAGCGCGATCGAACCGCCGTAGAAGAGGCCGGGGGTTCCGACGAGCTCGCCGGTGGCGAGGAACCCGAGCAGCAGGATGCCGGTGATGCCGCCGGCCCCGTGGAAGCCGGTCACGTCCAGCGTGTCGTCGTAGCCGAGGACCAGCTTCATCTCGACCGCGTACGTACACACGATGGCGGCGACGATGCCGACGACGAGCGCGCCCTCGACGTTGACGAACGCGCAGGACGGGGTGATGGCCACCAGCCCGGCCAGGACGCCGTTGGCCGAGCCCATCCTGGTCAGGTGCCGGAAGCGGATCCACTCCACCAGCCGCCAGGTCAGCATCCCCGCGCAGCCCGCGATCATCGTGCTGAGAAACGCCCTGGCGGCCAGTGGGCCGTCGGTCAGCGCGGAGCCCGCGTTGAAACCGAACCAGCCGAACCAGAGCAGGGCCAGGCCGAGCAGGACCAGGGGGATGTTGGCGGGCTGCGGGGCGTCCTTGCGCCGGAAGGCGACACCCGGCCCGAGCACCAGCGCGAGTGCCAGCCCGGAGATGCCCGAGTTCAGCTCGACGACCAGCCCGCCGGCGAAGTCCAGCACGCCCCATTGCTTGAGCCAGCCGGTGTTGGAGAACACCCAGTGGGCGACCGGCGCGTAGACCAGGGTCATCCACAGGACGCCGAAGAGCATCCATGGGCCGAACCGGGCCCGTCCCGCGATCGAGCCGCTGATCAGCGCGACCGTGATGATGGCGAAGGTCAGCTGGAACAGTGCGAAGACGTACGCGGGGATCTGCTGGTACAGCGTCTCGGGGGTGATGTTCGCGAACCGGAAATCGCTCCAGCCGATGAGCCCGGCGCCACCGAGGTCCCTCCCGAAGGCCAGCCCGTATCCGTAGGCGAACCAGATGATGGTCACCAGGCTGATCGAGATGAAACTCATGTAAAGCGTTGTCAGCAGATTCTTGGAACGGACCATGCCGCCATAAAAGAAGGCCAGCCCCGGAGTCATCAGCAGCACCATCGCGGTGCTGGTCAGCATCCAGGCCGAATCGCCGGTATTCAGCCCGCTTGATATCCAGCTGCTCATTCCGACTGACATTATGGGCCCCTTCGTCTTGTTTGCTCCTTCGGCTCTTTTCACGCCTGCCGGCAGAGATGCCCTAGCTCACATGGTTGGCGTCTAAGTCGGGAGTTAACCTCAGCACCTTTGATATTTGACCGAATGCTGGCCTTGGTTGATTTTTGCCGGTTCGGCACATGGAAAGTAGTGCTGTGTGCCCACATTGTGGATTCACCTTTGATGGCCGTCCATGGGCAGGACGCGTGTCAGTGGCGGGAAGGGCGACGTTTATGACATCGGCGTTTCCGCCGTCGGGCTCACCCGGAGGTGAGCACCCTGTCGGGGGGCGCCGCGCGCTGGAGTACCTGTTGACGATCCCCCGGGGGGTCGCGCAGGTCGATCTCCAGCCCAACCACTGGACGGGCCTGATCTTCATCGTCGCGTTGTTCGCCGGCGGCTGGCGGTTCGGCGTCTTCGGCCTGCTGGGCACGCTCGTCGCCACGGCCACCGCGTACCTGTTCGGCGTCACCTGGGACCGGGTCTCGGTGGGGCTGGAGGGGTTCTGCGGCACGCTGATCGGTGTCAGCCTGGTGCTCTACCTGGAAGCCCGGTGGATGACCGTGCTCCTGGTCGTCGCCGGGGCGATCGCCGGGAGCGTGCTCACCTCGGCGCTGAACGTGTTGCTCACCCCGTACAACCTGCCGACCTTCACCGCGCCCTTCTGCGTGGTCACCAGCGTGATGGTGATCGGCGGGCCGTCCTTCAGCCGGATCTGGGCGGAGCACGCGCGCTCGGGCCCGCCGTCGGCCACCGCTCCGGGCACCGCGATGAGCTGGCACGACTTCTGGCGGGGCACGCTCAGCGGCATCGGCCAGGTGTTCTTCCAGAACCAGTGGTACGTCGGCCTGATCTTCCTGATCGGGCTGTTCGTGGCCGGCTGGGTGACCGGGTTGGTGGCGCTCCTGTCCAGCCTGGTCGGCCTGCTCACCGGCTGGGCGCTGGGCGCGCAGGCCGCCGATCTCGGGGCCGGCCTGTACGGCTACAACGCCGTGCTGGCCGGGCTCGCGCTGTGGGGCACGTTCATGCTGGTGAACCGGGTGAGCGCGGTCTACGCGGTGATCGGCGTGGTGTCCGCGGCGGCGCTGACCGCCGGTATCGGCAACCTGTTCGCCGTTACCGGCGGCCACACCCTCACCTGGCCGTTCGTCCTGGTGACCTGGGTGTTCCTGGCGGCCATCCCGATGTTCACGAAAATCCAGCGCGCCGGATAGCCGTGCGGAGAAAGGACCCCGATGAATCTCACACCACGCGAGATGGACAAGCTGCTCATTTTCCTCGTCGCCCAGATGGCCGAGCAGCGCCGCAGGCGCGGGCTGAAGCTGAACTACGGCGAGACGGTGGCGCTGATCAGCTCGGCGATCGTGGAGGCGGCACGGGACGGCAAGACGGTCGCCGAGTGCATGGAGCTGGGCAAGCAGGTGGTCGGGCCCAACGACGTGCTGCCGGGCGTACGCGGGATGCTGAAGCTGATGCAGGTCGAGGCCGTCTTCGACGACGGCACCAAGCTGGTCTCCTGTCACGATCCCGTCGGTGGGAAGTGATGCCCGGGGAACGCGCGCTCCTGCTGCTCGGCGGACCGTCGTCCGCGGCGGCCGGACATCGCCACGACCACGACGATGACCACGACGACCATCACCACGGCTTCCGGGCGGTGGCGGACCTGAGGGGGGCGACATCCCATGTCGGATGACGACGTCTACATCTACGGCGAGGGACAGATCGAGCTGAACGCCGGTCAGCCCAGGGTGAAGCTGACCGTGCACAACACCGGTGACCGGGCCGTTCAGGTGGGCTCGCACTTCCACTTCTTCGAGGCCAACCGCGCGCTGAGGTTCGACCGCGACAAGGCGTTCGGCAAGCGCCTTGACATTCCGGCCGGCACCGCCGTCCGGTTCGAACCCGGAGACACCAAGGAGGTAAAGCTGGTCGAGTACGGCGGGGGCCTGCGGATCGTCGGCTTCGGTGGACTGCTCAACGGAAGCGTTCGCTCGCACGAGGCGCATCGCAAGGCGCTGAAAAGAATGCGCGAACGCGGTTATCTCGACGAGCCGGGCAGGTCCGCGGCGGCTTCGTCGAAGAAGAACGGCTCCTCAGGCTCCGCGAAGAAGGGCTGAATCCCGATGACCACGATCAGTCGTAAGCAGTACGCGACCATGTACGGCCCCACGGTGGGGGACCGGATCCGCCTCGGGGACACCAACCTCGTCGTCGAGGTGGAGAAGGACCACACCGAGGGGCACTACGGGGACGAGGCGCAGTACGGGGGTGGCAAGACGGCCCGCGACGGGATGTCGGCCGACCCCGCCTCGCGGAACGCCACGGCCGCCCTGGACGTGGTGATCACCAACGCGGTGATCATCGACCCGATCCTGGGCATCGTCAAGGGCGATATCGGTATCAAGAACGGCAGGATCGCCGGGATCGGCAAGGCGGGCAACCCGCACACCCAGAACGGGGTCGACCGGCGGCTGGTCATCGGCGCGGGCACCGAGGTGATCTCCGGCGAGAACCTCATCGCCACCGCCGGCGCGATCGACACCCACGTCCACTTCGTCTCCCCGCAGCAGGCGCAGAACGCGCTGAGCAACGGGATCACCACCCTGGTCGGCGGGGGAACCGGTCCCGCCGACGGCACCCGTGGCACCACCTGTACCCCGGGGCCGTGGAACATCGCCCGTATCCTGCAGGCGTACGAGGCCATTCCGATCAACATCGGGGTGTACGGAAAGGGGAACAGCAGCCTGCCAGGTTCCCTGGAGGAGCAGATCCGGGCGGGCGCCTGCGGGCTGAAGGTGCACGAGGACTGGGGGACCACGCCCGCCGTCATCGACTGCTCGCTGTCCGTCGCCGACGAGTACGACATCCAGATAACCATCCACACCGACACGCTGAACGAGGCCGGGTTCGTCGAGGACACCATCAGCGCGATCAACGGCCGCGCGATCCACACGTACCACTCCGAGGGCGCGGGTGGCGGGCACGCCCCCGACATCCTGCGGGTGACCGGGGAGCCCAACGTGCTGCCGGCCTCCACGAACCCCACGCTGCCCTACACCGCCAACTCGGTGGACGAGTTGCTGGACATGACGATGGTCTGCCACCACCTCAGCTACGACGTCCCCGAGGACGTGGCGTTCGCGGAGAGCCGGGTGCGCGCCGAGACCATCTCCGCCGAGACCGTCCTGCACGACCTGGGCATCATCAGCATGATCGGGTCGGACTCGCAGGCGATGGGCCGGGTGGGCGAGTCCTTCACCCGCACCTTCCAGATCGCCCACCACTGCAAGGACAAGCGGGGGGCGCTGCCGGAGGACTCCGCGCGCAACGACAACTTCCGGGTGCTGCGCTACCTGGCCAAGCTGACCATCAACCCGGCCCGCACCTGCGGGATGGCCGACACGATCGGCTCGCTGGAGGACGGGAAGCTGGCCGACATCGTGCTCTGGCAGGTGCACTCCTTCGCGGCCAAGCCCTACCTGGTCGTCAAGGGCGGCATGATCAGCTGGGCCCCGATGGGCGACCCGAACGCGTCCCTGCCGACGCCGCAACCGGTCTACTACCGGCCGATGTACGGAGCCTTCGGCACCGCGCTGAAGGAGACCTGCGTCACCTTCATGTCGCAGGCCGGGATCGACGCGGGCGTGCCCGAGCAGCTCGGCCTGGAGCGGACCGTCCGGGGCGTACGCCAGTGCCGGACCGTCGACAAGCGCCACATGCTGCGCAACTCGACGCTGGCCGACATCATGGTCGATCCGGAGACCTACAAGGTCTCGGTGAACGGCAAGCCGGTCAGCATCGAACCGGCCGCCAAGCTGCCGCTGAACCGGCTCTACTTCATTTGATGAGCCTGACCGACCTGGGCCCGCTGCTCGCCCAGTTGCAGCTCACCGACTCCGGCTTCCCGAGCGGGCTGTACACGCTCTCGCACGGGCTGGAGGGGTACGTCCAGCTCGGGGCGACCGGATCGGCGGACCTGCGTGGCCTGCTGACCGACCTGCTGTACAACTCGGTGGGGCCGGGGGACGCGACGGCCCTGGTGCTGGCGCACCGCGCCGCCGGAGCGGGCGACTGGGACCGGCTGGTCGAGGTCGACCAGCGGCTGCACGCGATCAAACTCAACCGCGAGCAGCGCTCCGCCTCGGTCAGGACCGGCCGGCAGGTCCTCGACACGGCGGTATGGGCGTTCGCCTCGCCGGAGGCGGCCCGGCTGGCGGCCCTGGTGGCGGAGAGGGCCACGCCGGGCAACCACGCGGTCGTGGTCGGCGTGATCCACGCGGGCATGGGCGTGCCCGTCGCGCACGCGGTGGCCGGTGACCTGTACGCCTTCGCCGCGGGCTGGACGGCGGCGGCGGTGCGGCTGGGCCGCACCGACTTCCGCCGGGCCCAGCGGATCCTGGGCGAGGTCCGGCCGGACCTCGCCCAGGTCGCGCGGGCGGCGCTCGCCGCCGAGGAGCCCATGGACCTGAACGGCTCGGTACCCGTCGCCGACACGGTCTCGGCCGCGCACGAGCGGGCGGCGGCCCGTCTGTTCATCACCTGAAAGGGCACGAGATGGAACCGCGAAAGGTGTTCAAGGTCGGTATCGGGGGGCCCGTCGGATCCGGCAAGACGGCCCTGATCGAGATGCTGGTCCCCATCCTGATCGCCAGGGGGCACAGCCCCGGCGTGATCACCAACGACATCTACACACATGAGGACGCCGAACACGTCCGCCGCACGATGGCCGGGGTGCTCGACTCCGAGCGGATCGTCGGGGTCGAGACGGGGTCCTGCCCGCACACCGCGGTCCGTGACGATCCGAGCATGAACCTGGCGGCGGCGGCCGAGCTGCTCGACCGGTTCCCCGACATCGACATGCTGCTGTTCGAGAGCGGCGGCGACAACCTGACGCTCACCTTCAGCCCGGTGCTCGCCGACGTCTACATCTTCGTCCTGGACACCGCCGCGGGCGACAAGATGCCACGCAAGCGCGGCCCGGGCACCACGGACTCCGACCTGCTGGTCATCAACAAGATCGACATCGCCCGGTACGTGCGCACCGACCTGTCGGTGATGGAACGGGACGCGCACACGGTGCGCGGGGCGGGGCCGGTCGTGCTGACCGACTGCCTGGCCGGCACCGGTGTCACCGAGGTCGCCGACTTCATCGAGGCGCGGCTGGAGGCGATGTGCGCTCCGGGGCGGTGATCGACCATCTGGTCCCGGAGCGCTACCAGCCGGAGTGGCTGCCGGGCTCGGTGGCGCGCCATGCCGCCGACCTGGACATGCTGCCGGTCGGCAGCCCCGGCAAGGTCGGGATCCTGCACCTGGCGTTCGAGCGGGCCGGCGGGCGGACCGAGCTGACCGGTCACTACCAGAAGACGCCGCTGCAGATCGCCCGCCCGCTGTACTACGACCCCGAGCGTCCGGACATGCCGTACCTCATGTTCATGTCGTCCGGCGGCGGCGTTCTCCAGGGCGACCGCTACCGCGTCGACGTCTCCTGCGGCGAGGGCTCGTCCGTCCACCTGACCACCCAGGCCGCCACCCGGATCTACCGGATGGAACAGGACTACGCCACCCAGCTCGTCAACCTCACCGCGGGGCCGGGCGGCTACCTGGAGTACCTGCCGGACACCACGATCCCGTTCGCCGGCTCGCGGTACTACCAGCGGCTCCGTGTCACCGTCGCGGCGGACGCGACGGTGGTGCTGGGCGAGACGCTGATGGCCGGCAGGCTGGCGCGGGGGGAGCGGCACGCGTACACGGTGTACTGCAGCGACGTCGAGGTGCGTGACACCTCGGCACGGCTGCTCTTCGCCGACCCGCTCCGCCTGGTGCCGGGGGAACGGCCGGTGACCGGACCCGCGGTGATGGCCGGATTCGGACTGCTGTCCTCCCTGTACGTCGTCACCGCCGCGCAGCCCGCGCAGGTCGTGGCCGACACGATGCACGCGGTGCTCGCCGGCACCGGGCTGCGGGCCGGTGCCAGCGTCCTGCCCGGGGACCGGGGCGCCTGGGCCCGCATCCTCGGGGACAGGTCTCCCGAGGTCGAGGCGGCTCTCCACCGGACCTGGAACGCCGTCCGCGAGCTGCTCCTGGGAGTGCCCGCGCCGGACCGCCACAAGCAGTGACGCCCGTCCACGGAGAGGCGGGCCGGTTCACCGGGCTGTTGACACCGCGGACCGGGCGGCACCCGAGAACTAGTTTCTATCGCCTAAAGTCGGGCGAATGGCCCCGACTCCCTCCCGGCTGGCCTGGCTGGACGCCCTGCGGGGACCCGCCGCGCTGGCCGTCGCGCTGCACCACTCCGGGTGGACCTTCATCCCGGACCTCTGGGCCGAGGTGGACCGCAGGATCGACGTCGGCACCTGGGGCGTCTTCGTGTTCTTCCTGGTCAGCGGCTATATCATCCCCGCCTCCCTGGAGCGGCGCGGCGACCCGCGGGTCTTCTGGGTCGGCCGGGCATTCCGCCTCCTGCCCCTGTTGCTCGCCGCGCTCGGCCTGGCGCTCCTGCTCGCCTACGCCGGTGCGTTCGCCCTCCACCCGGGCGTGAGCGCCCGCCCGGCGCCGCTCGTCGCCCTGGGGAACCTGACGATGCTGCAGGAGTTGCTCGGCGTGCCCGCCGTCATCGACGTGATGTGGACGCTCTCCTACGAGATGGCGTTCTACCTGATGGCGGTCGGGCTGTTCACCGTGCGGCAGGCGCACCGGTCGGCGGCGGTCGCGATCGTCCTGGCGGTGTCGGCGGTACCTCTCGGACTCCTGCTGCCCCGGCCGGTCATCGGTGGCCGCGCCGACCTGGTCGCCACGCTCCTCGGCGTCGCGGTCGTCGTGGTCATCGTGGTGTCGGCGGCCGCGCGCGGCGGGGCGCGCACGGCCGCGGCGGTGACGGGCGGCCTGCTCGGGCTGGCGCTGGTGGTCCTGGGCAGCAGGATCGGTGCCTGGCAGGGCCTGATCGTGCCGGCCATGATGTTCGCCGGTACGGCCGTCTACCGTGCCGAGCAGGGGACGATCCGATGGCCCGCCGCCATCGCCGCCGTGCTGACGGTCCTGGCCTGCGGGGCCCTCGCCAAGGACGATCCCGGTTGGGCACCCGCGCTTTTGCTGGCCGCCGCCTTCTTCGGCGGCGCGTTCGTGCTGCGGCACAGGTCGTTCCCCCGGTGGCTCGCCCACCTCGGGGTGATCAGCTTCTCCCTCTACCTGCTCCACCCGCTCCTGCTGCGGGTGAGCCCGAACCTTCCGCTCTTCTTCCTCGCGCTGCTGCCGCTCTGCTACCTGACCCACCGGTTGATCGAGGCCCCGGCCCAGCGCCTCGGCAGGCGGCTGGGCCGGCCTTCACTCACTCCCCTGCCAGACGGGTGTGGGCAACGCCGCGAATGATCTGGCGAGGGGAGAGCGGGACCGCCGACGTGGGATCAGCCGGTCGCCTGGGCGACGCCCTCAGGGGCGCCGTGCCGGATCATCGGATGAACAACGGTTCGCCGACGTGCTGCTCCAGCCGCGCCAGCCGGCCTGTGATGGTCGGTTGTGGCAGGCCACGCTCGGTAGCCGTGGCCGTCAGTGAGCCGTTGAGACAGATCTCCAGGAAGGTGGCGAGAAGATTCAGATCATGCGCAGCCACTCCGCGACATAAGAATCTTGATGGCTTGTGATCAGGGGCTATCGACGCTCACCCATTTCTTGACGCTAAAGCACCGCCTTCGAGTGGGCCGGCAGGCGGTGCAGCACGTCCACCAGGGGGGCGAGCTCCGGGGTCTGCTCCGCCTCGGCCAGAGCTCTGGCGAGGGCCGCGTCGTGTGCCGGTCGCGCCCTGGTCAGCAGCTCCCATCCCTGACCGGTGAGCTCGGTGTAAATGCCGCGACGGTCGTCCTGGCAGAGGATTCGGGTCAACAGCCCGCGGTCTTCGAGCCGGTTCACCAGCCGCGTGGTCGCGCTGCTGGACAGGACCGCCGCCCGGGCGAGCTGCTGCATGCGCATGTGCCAGCCATCCTGTCGCGACAACGCGTCCAGCACCGTGTACTCGACGACCGACAGGTCGTGGTCGGCCTGAAGCTCCCGCTCCAGCGTGGCCTCGATGAGGCCGTGGAGCGCCGCCAGCGTCCGCCAGCCCTGTGCGCGGATCTCGACCGCGTCGTCCCTGATTCCCATGACCGATCCTCCTGAGGGGCCAGGGCCCTCCACCTGGGACGGCCATTCGGCTTCTGATCGCAGCTTACCAAGCTCGTGTTGATTAAAGGCGTATGCAAGTATATTGTTTCCCGCGCCGCTAGTTGCAGACGCGGCTTATCTAGGAGAAGCCTGGAAGGAATCAGCATGCCTATCGGCTTGCTCGCCCTCGCCATCGGGGGTTTCGGCATCGGACTCACCGAGTTCGTCATCGCCGGCCTGCTGCCCGAGGTCGCCCAGGATTTCGGCGTCACCGAGGCTGCTGCGGGCTGGCTCATCTCCGGCTACGCGCTCAGCGTCGCGGTCGGCGCCATCGGCCTCACGGCCGCCACGACGAGGTTCAACCGCAAGCACGTACTGCTCGGGCTGATGGTGCTCTTCATCATCGGCAACCTGATGTCCGCGATCGCGCCCAACTACTCGGTGATGATGCTCGGACGTGTCGTCGCGGCGCTGTGCCATGGCGCGTTCTTCGGCATCGGGGCCGTGGTCGCCGCAGACATGGTGGCGCCGGCCAAGCGGGCCGGCGCGATCGCCATGATGTTCGCCGGCCTCACCAGCGCGAACGTCCTCGGCGTGCCGTTCGGCACGCTGCTCGGCCAGCAACTGGGCTGGCGCTCCACGTTCTGGGCCATCACCGTCATCGGGGTCATCGCTCTGATCGGTGTGGCGACCCTGGTCTCCGGCCACAGCGCGGCGGACGCCGAGACGCGGGACAACGGGCTGCGCGGCGAACTGGTCGCCTTCGCACACCCGCAGGTCTGGTTGTCGCTGTTCGTCACGGTCCTTGGCTTCGGCGGTATGTTCGGCGCCTTCACCTACATCGCCTACACCCTGACCCAGGTCAGCGGGTTCGCCTCCGCGTCCGTGCCGTGGCTGCTCGTCCTCTTCGGCGCCGGGCTGTTCATCGGGAACTTCGTCGGCGGAAAGGCGGCCGACAGGTCTGTGCCAAAGACGCTGATCATCGTCCTTGTCGGGCTCACCGCCGTCCTGGGGGTGTTCGCCCTCACCGCGCACAGCCAGGTGATGACGACGATTTCGCTGGTCATGATGGGCGCCTTCGGGTTCGCCGCCGTGCCAGGACTGCAGATGCGGATCATGCACTACGCCGATCGGGCGCCCACTCTGGCCTCGGGAGCCAACATCGCCGCCTTCAACGTCGGCAACGCCCTCGGCGCCTGGGCCGGTGGCCTGACCATCACCGCCGGCCTCGGATACACCGCTCCCATCTGGGCCGGCGCAGCCCTCACCGTCGCCGGACTGGCCGTGCTGCTGGTCGCCACGAAGCTCGCCTCCCAGCACGCCAAGCGGACCCCCGCCCCCCGGCCGGCCGAGGCCCTCACCGGCTGACAACTCGGGAACTCCCCTGAGGGGAACCCCCGACCGCGGACCTCAAAGTCCGTTGCCCAGCGTGGTGAGCCCACCGGCCGGCGCGGGCAGCGGCGGCGCGTTCGCGCTGCTGCCGCTCTGCTACCTGACCCACCGGTTGATCGAGGCCCCGGCCCAGCGCCCCGGCCCAGCGCCTCGGCAGGTGGCTGGGCCGGGGC
>NZ_JBEXUE010000003.1:0-72450 GCF_040614275.1 Streptosporangium sp. NPDC006013 | reverse complement strand
GGAGGGAGCCGCAGCGTGCTGCGGTGACCGACGACAACGCGGCGAGGCGCCGCCTGGCCGACCGCAGTAGGCAAAAGATCCGCAGGACAGGGCCTGAGCCGGTGTGACCGTCCGGAGCGCGCCCCAAGGCCGGACACCGGCCCGCGGGCCGCGCGGTCCCGGGCCGGCGCGGGCGCGGATCGGGCGCAGCCCTCAGCGGATCGTCCACACGCACGTGGAGCGCGGTTGCCAGGGTGTCCGTCTCGGCTGTCACGAACCGGGCGCGCACCCCCTCGCCCGCTCTCCGCTGTGCCACCACCTCTGGACATCGGTCACGGGGAGGGGCGTGGGCGGACCTCCGTGCGGGTGGTCGGCCTGCACGGCCGGCCGACACGGTTCCGGCGACGCCCACCGTGGCCGTCGCGGTCACCACCGGACCCCACCCGGTCGTGATCCATGTCACAGTCCAACCGGACGAGAACCCACGGCGGCCCCGCCGGCTACTCACCGAGTAGATCCCGAAACGACAAGGGATCATCACGGTCGTACGGGCCGGAGAGACTTTCACAAAGGAGCCACTGTGAACAAGAAAATGATCGCTGCGATCGTCGGGGCGAGCTTGACGGTCGGGGTTCTCGGACTGGGTGCCGGCAGCGCGTTCGCCAGCGACAAGGTCGGCGCGACCGGCAAGATCGCAGCTGAGGCGGCGGCGCCGAAGCCGCCGAAGGGGGCCAGGGCCGTCGTCCAGGTCAGCCCCAACCCCACCGCCAAGCGAGGCGAGGAGCTGACGATCACCGGCCACTGCGGCGGGGGTAAGGGGCTCAAGGCCGTGGTCAGCGGCGCGTACGGCGGCGTACCGTCGCTGGAGAACATCCGTATCATCGACGACAACCCGAAGAAGTTCGTGGCCAAGGCGACCCTTTCCCACAAGATCGGCAATGGTGTCGGCCCCGTCT
Source organism: Streptosporangium sp. NPDC006013 (assembly GCF_040614275.1). Lineage (NCBI taxonomy): Bacteria > Bacillati > Actinomycetota > Actinomycetes > Streptosporangiales > Streptosporangiaceae > Streptosporangium > Streptosporangium sp. NPDC006013. Next base: position 71,515 of record NZ_JBEXUE010000003.1, on the reverse strand, counting down.
TCGTCGACTGCGGCGGCGAGGCCGGCGTGACCCTCCTGGTCACCCACGTCTGATCCGATCCTTCCCGCACGGGTCGGTGAGCAGGAGACGAAGCATGGGCTCGTCACGGCCTGGGTGGCCCCAGGAGCCGGGCTTGTCCGCCGGCGCTCCGGCTTCTTCGGTGGTGATCCGTCGCGGCCCGCCCGCGAGGACGAACCTTCGCGGGCGGGCCCCGGTCGTGCACACCGTTGCGTCAGGTCGAGCCGGTCGATCAGACCGTGAAGGGCCGACTCGACCTGGAACGCCACAGTGGTCGTACTCCTGAGGGAGTGATCATCCGCATCCCGCGGTGTTCTCTCGCGCTGACCGCCGTTTCGTGGCACGACCACACCACCGGCCAGGCCGCACCGCGCTCACGGACCGCCTACGATCACTGATTCCCCCTGGACTCGATCACTTAGCGGGTGAAGGCCTGGAACTCGGCGGCGCGCAGCTGGTCCCTGGCGGGGCTGGCGGTGCCGCAGTCGGTGGCGGAGTTGGGGTCGGCGTCCTGCTCACCGGCGTAGAGCGGGTTGCCGGTGCACTGGGTGGAGACGGCCCGCAGGGTCAGGTGGGTCGCGGTGGTCGTCGGGATCTTGAAGGACTTGATGAGCAGGTCGGCGCCCCGGGGGCGCGGCAGGCGGGTCTGGAAGGCGTCGGCGGGGCTGGTGTAGACGACCGAGAAGGACGCGGGCGAGGAACAGTCCTTCTTGGTGGCGTCGCAGGCCAGGACCTCGAAGGCGCGCAGGGCGCTGAAGCGGTTCTGGCCGCCGGGGTCGGCCGGGTCGTTGACGTTGGGCCGGAGCATGGCGCTGACCTGCACCCGGCGGACCTTCACCGGGGCGGTCCCGGCCAGGTCCACGGTGACGGCCTTGCCCTTGACCGGTCCGGTGAGCGAGGCCCAGTTCGTCGCTTCGGTCTCGTCGATCAGCTTGCCGTGGTTGACGCCGTCACCCGTCGCCGTGGCGCCGAGCGCCGCGGAGGCGACGTTCTTCGGCACCGCCAGCGGCAGCGGCAGCTTCACGCCGGGCAGCACCGCGTACTTCACCCGGGTGTGCCCGAACCCGTTGCCCGCGACCACGAAGTCGTAGACTCCCGGGGTCATCTCGACGGTGTCGCCGAGCTCGGTCGCCGGGTCGGTGTCGGCCACCGGCACGACGCGGCCCTCGTAGTCGCCGACGTACAGCCGAAGCGCCGCGTCCTTGGCCTCAGCCAACGGCTTGAGCTGGAGCTTCCCGTTCTTCCCGGTGGGGTCGACGAAGCTCGGCGCCGGATCGGGGTCGTTCGGCCCGGTGCTCGCCGCACCCTGGCCGAGGCCGTGCTCAGCGAACGCCCGCCACATGATCGCCTGGTTGGCGCCGCCGAACCGGATGGCGTCGGCCGCGAGCAGCGCGTCGCGGTGGTCGACGTAGCTGACCGCGCCGGAGGCCATCAGCAGCAGCGCGTCGAAGGAGACCTGCGCCCAGCGGCGGTTGCCCGGGCACTGGCCGAGCGGGGTCTGGCCGTCGGCGCACGCCTTCTGCTTGGCCGGGGTGCCCTCGCCGTACTTCTTCAGGAACGCCTTGCGCACGTCGTACTGGGTCGCCGACCAGATCTCGCCGTCGGCGTGCACCTGCTGGCCGACGAGGTCGTAGGCGATGTCGCTGTAGTTCAGCGGTGAGGTGGCCATGTCGTAGTTGCGGATGCCCGCCTTCTTGTCGCCGGTGACGTAGCCGCCGGTGACGGAAGGGGTGTCGCCCGCGGGGCGGAAGCCGTACTCGGCGAGATACTCCATCGCGAACAGGTCGGAGGTGCTCTCGTTCATGGCCCCGGCCTGGGCTCCGCTCCACCCGGCGTTCGGGCCGGCGATCATGCGGCCGGAGATCGCGTGGGTGTACTCGTGCCCGATCACCGACATGTCGTAGTCGCCGTCCACGCAGGGGGAGTAGAACGAGCCCGCGATCGGCTGCCACAGGTACATGTTGGTGATGGGGGCGATCCCGTCGGGACCGGTGATCTGGTTGGCGTTGTCGCGCACGCTGAGCACCCGGGCGCCCGCCTGCGCGTTGCCCTGCTCGGGGTCGCCGCCGAGACCGCCGCGCCCGCCGTTGTCGTTCTGCATGTTCCAGGCGGTCTCGGTGAACCCGAGCCGGTAGGACCAGTCGTGCATGCGGTTGTGCATGACGTGCAGGTTGGTCATGGCGGCTTCGAGGTCGGCCTCGCCGGGCTCGTCCAGCGCCGCCGGGTCACACTTGGCGGTGTACCACCTGTTGGTCCACGGATAGGCGTACTGGCGGTTCGGCGTGGCCACGTTGCTCCGGGTGCCCACCGAGAACGCGTCGCCGCTGGCGCGGTTCTCCACGGTCTTGGCGGCGTTGCCGACGCTGGTGCTCGTCGAGGTGTCCGTGGCGTGGGTCAGGTCCCAGGCCTTGCCGGTGGCCGGGTCGGCCCCGACCAGGTCGCAGCCGGGGCCCGCGGCGGGGCACCAGGTCTTGCGGGTGTCGGTGGAGGAGTAGTCGCCCGGCGGGTTGGCGGGGAACGCCTTCCAGGTGGGGTCGTCGGGCGCGCTGTGGTGGTCCACCAGGTTCTCGCGGGTCAGGATCTCGCCGCTGACCGCGTCGACGTGTGTGGTGTACGCGGCCGGTTCACCCTCGCCGCCGCCGATCAGGACGACCTGGAACGCGTTGTGCGTCCCGTCGGGGGCGGGCACCGCCGTGGCGGTGGCCTTCTTGACGGTGGCCGTGGCCAGGTCGATCCCGCCGTCCCTGGCCGCGATCTCCAGCGCCTGCTGCTCGGTGAGCCTGGCGGCGGGAGGGGCCTCGGAGGAGCGGGAGAGCGTCGAGGTGACGTGCAGGACCTTGCCGTCCTTCACGCCGACCGCGACCTGCCCGTCCACGCCCGCGGGCAGGTCGCCGAACCTCTGCCTGAGCAGTACGGCGTATCCGTCCCCTATCGGGTTGACGGCGATCTTCTCCAGCGCGTCCACCGCCTCGCCGGAGAGGCCGAAGAGGTTCTCGTTCGCTTTGAGATAGGCCCGCGCGGCCTGTTCGGGGTCGGTGCCGAGGCCCTCGGCGAGGGGAGCGGAGCCGGTGACGACTGCGGGGGTGCCGAGGGCGTTCCACCGGATCGTCGCGGTGTTCGCCGCCGACCTGGAGAGCGAGGCCGGGGGCGCGACGCTGCCGCGCCGGTTGTCCAGGTCGGGCTTGGCGCCCTGTTCGGCCTGGAAGTCGTGGGCCTTGGGGGGCTGGGCGCCGGGTTCGCTCTGGGCGATTCCCGGCAGCGGAAGGGCGAGCGCCGCGGTCGCGGCGGCGATGACGGTGATGCGTAACCAGGGTCTGGTCGACACCGATCCTCCTGCGGAGAGATGGCCGTCGTTGGCCATGCCACACGCGGATCACGTGTGTTGCGCAAGAGGTAACACTTATTCAAGTGTCATGACAAGATCTTGTAAAGGCTGACATCTCGGTGTAATAGGGACGTTCAGCGCGCCCCCGCCGATGGGGCGGGGGCGCGGGGCGGGTGCTTTCGAAAGGTCAGGAGAAGGGAATCCAGGCCTGGTCGGCCAGGTCCTTCAGGTCGCTGACCTTGAGGCCGAGGTCGGAGACCGTCCACAGGCTGTCGCCGATCACGACCGAGCGGCGGATGCCCGGGTCGTAGGGGGCGAAGCGGGTGTCGTTGACCGGCTTGGGCTTGGGGTGGACGATCGTGCCGGTCCTGGTGACGGCGGAATCACCGATGTTGAGGACCAGGGCGACCCCGTTGGTCTGCTCGGTGCCCGTCCAGGAGTTCAGCGGGAGGACCGCCGTCCCGGTCTTGGCCCAGTACAGGAAGGCGTGCGGGTCCCACTCGGCCTCGGAACCCGAGTCCTTCTGGAACATCTGCGACAGGCGGCGCGGGTCGGCCGGATCGCTGACGTCGAACAGGGAGACCTGGGTGCCGAGCGTGCGGCCCTTCTCGCTGGCCTCCTGGCCCACGCCGATCAGCCGCCCGTCACCCGCCGGGTGCAGGTAGGCCGAGTAGCCGGTGATCTTCAACTCGCCGGTCTTCCTCGGCGCCGCCGGGTCGCGCAGGTCGAGCGTGTAGAGCGGGTCCACCTGCTTGAACGTCACCACGTAGCCGACCGGGCCGATGAAGCGGACCGAGTAGATCCGCTCGCCCAGCCCCAGATCGCCGACCTTGCCGGTCTCGGCCAGGGTGCCGGCGTTGAGCACGTAGACGGCGCTGGAGCTGTCCTGCCCGACGGTCGAGGTGGTGGCGACCCGCAGGTGCCCCTCGTGCTCGGACAGGGAGTACTGGTTGAGCAGCCTGCCCGGCACCTTGCCCGAGGCGACGTAGCGGGGTGCTCCGGCCACGGTGATGTCGAACCGGTGGACCTCGGTCTCCTCCGGAGGCTCCTCCGGTGTCGCCGCCGGCGTCGGCGAGGCGGTGTCACTCGGCGGCGGGGTGTCACTCGGCGTGGGGGTCGGGGCCGGTTCCGGGAGCAGGGTCGGAGCGGGGTCCAGGCCCGAGGCGGCGGCCGGGGTCTCGGCGACCGTGGGAGTGGCGGCCGGGGCCTCCTCGATGAGCGCCGGTTCGATCGGCCTGGGCCACCACCAGTGCGGGTTGCTGGTCACGTACAGGCTGGAGCCCGTCCCGTAGACGGTGTCGCCGTCGGCGGCCACGCTGATCGGGGCCGTCTCGGCGAGCGCCTGCGACAGGTCGAGGGTGTGCACCGTCAGCATCGACGTCCCGGTGTACTCCGCGGGGTGGCTGACCCGCTCGCAGTCGACGGTGTGGTCCGAGGTGACGCCGGTCGCCGACGTCAGTTCGTACTTCGGCAGCCACGCCTCGATCGGCGCCCTGGCGACGACCTCCGTGTTCCGCCGGGTGCGCTCGTTGTCCGAGATGTCGGACCCGGTGTCGGGGAAGTCGATCCGCGGCTGGCTGCGGACCACGATCCGCACCGTCGAGCCGACCATCCTGGCATCCACGTGGGAGCCGTCCGGGGTGAGCGAGCCGATCACCTTCGGCTCCCCGGACAGGTCGACGAGGACGTAGCGCGGCCCCGGGCTCGGCGCGCGCTTGGCCACCGCGCCGTACGGGATGATTCCGCCGCCGGAGAAGAGCACCAGCGCCCTGTCCCCGCTGACCAGCAGGTCGGCCGGGGCCCACGCCTGCTCGGCGTCCACCAGCTTGAGCGTGCCGGTGACCTTCCTGGTCGCGGTGTCCACCACCCTGAGCACGCCGCGGTTCACGGTGATCACCCGGTCGCCGTCGGTCTTCACCAGATCGGGCTCGTCGACTCCGGCCTCGTGCGTGTTCGTGGTGGAGTGCTCGGGCGGCGCCGCGCCGCCGACCTTGGCGGCGGCGGCGTCCGACCGCGCCTCCGCGTACATGATCGGGGGGCCGCCGAGGCCCCACGGGCCGACGTTCTTCGCCGTCGCCGCGCGCAGCCCGGCCAGCATGTCGTCGCAGCCGCTGTAGGAGACCAGCCTGATGTTCCCCAACGTGACCGGTGCCGCGGGTCCGGCACCGCTCTTCGTCTCCGTAGAACTGCACGCCGTGGCGAGCAGGGCCGCGGCGAGGGTGACCGCGCCGGCTGTACGAATCGATGTCCTCATGCCACTACGACGGATCGGAAGGGGGTGTGGTTCAATGCTTCGCTACCCGTGAGTAGCCACGGCCCGCCTCCCGCGATTACCCTGCGAACATGGCCGTTCCCCCTGAAATGACACGGGCCCTCGACCCCCGCATGATCGAACGTGTCGTATCGCACGTGACCTCCGCCGGCAAGACGCAGGAGATCACGGCGCCGTTCACCGGCGAGCTGCTCGCCGAGTTGCCCATTTCCACCGCCGACGACGTCCGCGCCGCGCACGCCGCGGCGCGGGAGGCGCAGCGGGCGTGGGCGGCGCTGCCCGTGAGGGAGCGGGCCGAGCCCTTCCTCCGCCTGCACAACGCCATCCTCGACCGGCGCGAGGAGATCCTCGACGTGGTCCAGTGGGAGACCGGCAAGGCGCGCAGGCACGCCTTCGAGGAGGTGCTCGACGTCGCGGGCTGCTCCCTCTACTACGCGCGGCGGACCCCCGGCCTGCTGGAGACCAGATCGCGGGCCGGGATACTGCCCGTGGCCACCAGGACCGTCGAGGCGCGCCGGCCCCGGGGAACGGTGGCCCTGATCTCGCCGTGGAACTACCCGCTCTCGCTCGGTGTCACCGACGCCGTCCCCGCGCTGCTCGCGGGGAACGCGGTGGTCCACAAGCCCGACACCCAGACCGCGCTGTCCACGCTGTGGACCATCGACCTGCTGGTCTCCCTCGGCATGCCCCGCGAGATCTGGCAGGTCGTCCTCGGCGAACCCGCCGAGGTGAGCGACCCGCTGATCGACGGCGCCGACTACGTGGCGTTCACCGGCTCCACCCGGGCCGGCCGGAAGATCGCCGAGGAGGCCGCCAGGCGACTGATCGGCTGCTCGCTGGAGCTCGGCGGCAAGAACCCGATGCTGGTACTCGACGACGCCGACCTCGACACCGCGACCCAGGGCGCGCTGCGCGCCTGCTTCACCAACGCGGGGCAGCTCTGCCTGTCCATCGAGCGGCTCTACGTCCACGACTCGGTGCACGACGCCTTCGTGGAGAAGTTCGTCCGGCAGGTCAGGAACATGCGGCTCGGCACGGGACTCGACTGGAGCGTGCAGATGGGCTCGCTCTCCTCGCTGCGGCAGCTGGAGGCGGTCGGCGCCCAGGTGGACGACGCCGTCGCGAAGGGCGCCAGGGTGCTGGCCGGCGGGAAGGCCCGCCCCGACCTCGGCCCGCTGTTCTACGAGCCCACCGTCCTGACCGGCGTCGACGAGAGCATGGAGCTCTGCCGCGCCGAGACCTTCGGCCCCGTGGTCGCGATCTACCGCTTCGGCGACGACGACGAGGCGGTCGAGAAGGCGAACGACACCTCCTACGGGCTCAACGCCTCCATCTGGACCCGCGACCTGTCACGCGGGCGCGCGCTGGCCTCCCGGATCAAGGCGGGCACCGTCAACATCAACGAGGGGTACGCCTCGGCCTACGCCTCCTACGACGCGCCCATGGGCGGGATGAAGGCCTCGGGGCTCGGCCGCCGGCACGGCGCCGAGGGGCTGCTGAGGTACACCGAGGCGCAGACCGTCTCCAGCCAGGCGTCCTGGCTGGGCTTCGAGCCGATCCTCGGCATGGCGTACGAGAAGTACGCCGACACCCTCGCGGGCGCGCTCAGGGTCATGAAGGCGCTCCATCTGAAGTGAGACACGGGGAGCAGGGCAGGTCGTCATCGAAGGCCGTCGTCTGAGAGGGAGTCGTCGTGTTCGACCATGACGTGCTGGTGATCGGCTCCGGCTTCGGCGGGAGCGTCTCCGCGCTGCGGCTGACCGAGAAGGGCTACCGGGTCGCGGTGCTGGAGGCGGGGCGCCGCTTCGACGAGGGCACGTTCCCCAAGACCTCCTGGCGGGCCCGCGACTTCCTGTGGGCGCCGGGGCTGGGCATGAAGGGCATCCAGCGCATCCACCTGCTCCGCGGTCAGAAGGGCACCGGCGTCATGGTCCTGGCGGGTGCCGGGGTCGGCGGGGGCTCCCTGGTCTACGCCAACACCCTCTACGAGCCGCTGGACCCCTTCTTCCAGGATGCCCAGTGGTCGGGCATCACCGACTGGAAGGCCGAGCTCGCCCCCTACTACGACCAGGCCAGGCGGATGCTGGGCGTGGTGCTCAACCCGACGGTCACCAGGGCCGACGAGGTGATGCGCACCGTCGCCGAGCGGATGGGCGTGGGGGACACCTTCCACCTGGCCCCGGTCGGCGTCTTCTTCGGCCCTCCGGGCGTCGAGGTGGACGACCCCTACTTCGGGGGCGCGGGGCCGCGCCGCAGAGGCTGCACCGAGTGCGGCGAGTGCATGACGGGCTGCCGCCATGGGGCCAAGAACATGCTGGTCAAGAACTACCTCTACCTGGCGGAGGGGGCCGGGGCCACGGTCCTGCCCGAGACCACGGTCACCTCGGTCGTCCCGGCCGGCGGCGGCTACCGGGTCGAGACGCACCGGACGGGCGCGCCCTGGCGCCGCCGCGCGTTCACCGCCGAGCACGTGATCTTCGCGGCGGGGACGTACGGCACCCAGCGCCTGCTGCACCGGCTCAAGGCCACCGGGACCCTGCCCCGGCTCTCCGACCGGCTGGGCACCCTCACCAGGACCAACTCCGAGGCCCTGCTCGGCTTCGAGCGCCCGTCGGTCAGGGGGGAGAAGCTCAACCACGGGGTGGCGATCACCTCCTCCATCCATCCCGACGCCCACACGCACATCGAGCCGGTCCGCTACGGTGACGGTTCCAACGCGATGGGCCTGCTCCGCACCCTGCTCATCGACGGCGGCGGAGCGCCGCGCTGGCTCAAGTTCCTCGGCGAGGCCCTGCGCAGGCCCCACCTGGTGCCGAGGCTGTTCGACCACCGCCGCTGGTCCGAGCGCACGATCATCGCGCTGGTCATGCAGGCCAAGGACAACTCGATCACCCTGTCCATGCGCAGGGGGCTCTTCGGCCGCAGGCTCCGCTCAGGGCGGGGCCACGGCGAGCCCAACCCCACCTGGCTGCCCGCCGGGCACGAGTTCGTCCGGCACGCGGCCGAGGAGATCGGCGGCATGCCGGGCGGTACCTGGCTCGACCTGTTCGACATCCCGGCCACCGCCCACTTCCTGGGCGGCTGCGCCATCGGCGCCGGGCCGGAGACCGGGGTGATCGACCCCTACCACCGCGTCCACGGCCATCCGGGCCTGCACGTCGTCGACGGCTCCGCGGTCTCCGCCAACCCCGGCGTCAATCCCTCCCTCACCATCACCGCCCAGGCCGAGCGCGCGATGGCCTTCTGGCCCAACCGGGGAGAGGCCGACCCCCGCCCCGCCCAGGGCTCCCCGTACGCCCGCCTGACCCCCGTCGCCCCCGCCAACCCCGCCGTCCCCACCACCGCCCCCGGCGCCCTCCGCCTCCCCATCGTGGACATCACCTAAGGGCACTTCGTGAGGTGCGCGTTCGGCTCGGTTGGCGGGGTGGGGGGAATTCGACCAGGATTTCGGTGTGATGTGGAATGTTGAGGAGTTCGTCCGCGCGGCCGGGGTGACCGTCGATGAGCTGGCCGCCTACGTGGCGGAGAGCCAGGCGGGGGCGGCGCCGGTCATCCGGCGCAGGCCCCCGGGCGAGCTGGCCGAGCGGCTCGGGCTCGCCCGGTGGATCCGCGAGGGCGGGATGACGGCGGAGAGCCACGGGGAGTTCCTACGCGGCTACCTCGCCGAGGGCACCCGGATGCACCACCCGGCCTACCTGGGACATCAGATCGCCGCGCCCGACTTCCCCGCCGCGCTCGCCGACTTCGTGCACGGCGCGACCAACAACCCGATGGCGGTCTACGAGATGGGCGCCTCGGCGGCGACCGTCGAGTTCGAGGTGCTGCGCTGGATGCTGGGCAAGGTCGGGTTCGGCGAGGCGGGCGGCGGGGTCCTCACCCACGGTGGCTCGCTGGCCAACCTCACCGCGCTGCTGGCCGCGCGGGCGGCGGTCGCCCCCGACGCGTGGACCGACGGCGTCCCCGGTGACCTCGCCCTGCTCGCCCCCGCCGCGGCGCACTACTCGCTCAGCCGCGCGGCCGCGATCCTCGGGCTGGGGGAGCGCGCGGTCATGCCGCTGGACGTGGACGGGCTCGGCAGGGTCGACGTCGCCCGCCTGCCGGATGCCCTGGAACGGGTACGCGAGGCCGGGCGGCGGCCGATGGCCCTGGTGGCGAACGCCTGCGCGACCGGGACCGGGCTCTACGACGACCTGCGCGGGATCGGTGAGTTCTGCGCGGAGAGCGGTGTCTGGTTCCACGTGGACGGCGCCCACGGCGCCTCGGCGCTGCTGGCCGCCGAGCACCGCCACCTGCTCGACGGGATCGAACTCGCCGACTCGCTGATCTGGGACGCGCACAAGATGCTGCGTACCTCCAGCCTGGCCGCCGCGGTGCTGACCCGGCGTGAGGGCGACCTGGACGCGGCCTTCCAGCAGCGGGCCAGCTACCTGTTCTACGGGGAGCAGGGCTTCGACCTCATCGGCAGGACCGTGGAGTGCAGCAAGGCCGAGCTGGGCCTGAAGATCTTTCTCAACCTGGCCTGGCGGGGCGAGCGCGGCCTGGGCGAGCACGTCGCGCGGCAGTACGCCACCGCGCACCGCTTCTGGGAACTGGCCCGCGAGCGGCCGGGCTTCGAGTGCCCGTACGAGCCGGAGAGCAACATCGTCTGCTTCAGGTACGGCACCGCCGACCCGGCGGACGTCCGCGAGCGCCTGATGGCGGACGGCGCCTTCCAGCTGACCTCGGCGGAGATCGGCGGGGTCCGCCACCTGCGGGTGACCGTCATGGCCCCGGCCACGGACGACAAGACGCTGGAGGCGCTGCTCGACCGGATCGCCGAGCTGGGGGGTTCCGCCGGTTCCCGGTGAGCCCGGGAGCGTACGGCCCGGCCGGTTCTCAGCGGATCCCGGAGCCGGGGTTGGCGGCGTCCCAGCGGCGACGCGACTCGGCGATGCCGTCGCGGTGCTCGGCCGACCAGTCGGCCAGGGCTTTCACCAGATGGGTGAGGCTGTGCCCGGTGGGGGTCAGCTCGTAGTCGACCTGCGGCGGGACGACGGCGTGGACGGTCCTGGAGATCAGGCCGTCACGCTCCAGGCGGCGTACGGTCAGGGTGAGCATCCGCTGCGAGATGCCGGGGACGGCCCGCTGGAGCTCGCGGAACCGGCGCACCCCCTGGGCCAGCTCCACGACCACCAGCACCGACCACTTGTCGCCGATCCGGTCCAGAACCTCGCGGATGCCGCAGTCCTCACCACCGCACGAGACGACCGGCTCCGTGGTTACCGCCGTGTGCCTCACCGACATCAAAGTGCCTCCTTATGCCACGCTTCCCGGTTATCGATGATGGTCCCAGTTACCGAAGAGAACCACCTTTGCGGAGGATTTCATGATTCTGATGACGGGGGCGACGGGCGCACTGGGGCGGCTCGTCGCCGCGCGGCTGGCCGTACGGGACGACGTCGTGATCGGCAGCCGCGCTCCGGAGACGATCCCGGCCGGACCTTTGGTCCGAATGATCGACTTTGCGGATCCCGCCTCGCTGGAGCGGGGTTTCACCGGGGTGGACACGCTGCTGCTGATCTCGGCGGGCTACGGCGACGACGACGTGGTGATCGCCCGGCACGGCGCGGCGATCGAGGCGGCGGAGAAGGCCGGGATCTCGCACATCGTCTACACCGGCCTCAGCGCCGCCGGTGACCATCTGGCCTACGCGCTCGCCCACCGCTGGACCGAACGCAGGCTCCGCGAGGGCGTTGCGAGCTGGACGATCCTGCGCAACGGCCTCTACGCCGAGCTGCTGGCGACGCTCACCCCCGTCGTGGACGGCAGGATCACCGCACCGCTGGGCTCCGGACGTCTGGCCGCGGTGGCTCGCGAGGACCTGGCCGACGCGGCCGCCCTGGTCACAGCCGACGCCTCCGCGCACGCGGGCCGGACCTACGAGCTGGTCGGTGAGGAGGCGATCGGCGGTGCGGAGCTGGCCGCCGCCCTCACCGAGGCAGCCGGGAGCGCCGTCTCGTACGAGCCCGGCACTCTCGCCGGGGCCCGCGAGGGCTTCACCGCCGTGGGCCTGGCACCCTTCCAGGTCCCGATGCTGGTGAGCACCTACTCCAGCATCGCCAACGGGTTCATGGACCGGACGGGCGGCGACCTGCGGAGCCTTCTCGGCAGGGCTCCCCGGTCCGCGCTGGAGATCGCCACCACCAGGCTGCTCGGATAGGGGTGCTTCCGCGCGGTGGGGCCGGGGAAAGCCGGGAGAGCGGGCGCGCCACCCAAGGGACCCGGCCAGGCCGCGGGGAGACGGGGGCCGGGTCGTCAACGCCGCCCCTGTCTCGTGGAACCCGCCCTGATATAGCGTCGCGACCATGACCGAACTCGACGGCCGCCTCCGGGCGGTGTGCGACCTCAATGTCTCCGGTGTCCGGGAAATGGCCGGGCGGCACGAGTACGACGGCCTGATCCAGGACCTGTCGCCGGCGGGGGTGCGCGCCGGGCTGGCCGCGCTCGGCCAGGGGCCGCTGCCCGAGGATCCCTATGACGCGGCGCACCTGCAGATCTTCGAGGAGGGCGCGCGGGTGCAGCTCGCCGAGCTGGAGCTGCACCGGCGCAGCCCCATGGAGCACCTGGGCAACCTGGATCTGGCCACCTACGACCGCGAGTACGCCCCCGAGGCCGAGCGGAACGCCGCCAAGCAGGCACACCTCGCCCGCTGGCCGGAGGCGGTGGACAACGCGGTCGCCTCGCTCGACCTGCTCAGCGCCCCCGTCGCGACCGCGCTGCTCGGGGCGGTACGCGGCCTGGCCGCCGGGGTGCCCCGCGACGCGAAGGAGAGCGTGCGCGAGGCGGCGTTCCGGGCGCACGCCCGGCTGGTGGAGCACGTCGAGAAGGCCGCGCGCTCCGGCGACCCGGACGCCTCGCTCGGCGCCGGCGGTCTCACCCGGCTGATGGGCGTCGGCGACGGCCTCCCGGTCGACCTGGGACGGCTGGCCGAGCGCGCCGACGCCGAACGCGACCGGCTGATGGCCAGGCTGGCGGAGTCCTGCGCGGCGCTGGGATTCGGGGATCGGCCGCCGCTGGAGGTGGCGCGCGAGCTCGTCAAGCAGCACCCCGGCCCGGAGGGCGTGATCGAGGCGGCCAGGATCGGCACCGAGAGCGCCATCGCCTTCACCAGGGAGAAGGACCTGGTGCCCTACCACGACGGGGAGTGCCTGGTCGGTATCGCGCCCGAGTCGCGCCGGTGGGGCATGGCCATGATCAGCTGGTCGGCGCCCGGCGAGCCCGACGGCCCCTCGTGGTACCACGTCACCCCGCCCGACCCCTCGTGGCCGCGGGGCGACATCGAGGAGTGGCTGGAGGTCTTCAGCGAGACCACGCTCCCCGCGATCAACGTGCACGAGGTCGCCCCCGGGCACTTCTCGCACGGCCGCGCGCTCCGCCGCGCCCGCTCCGACGTGCGGCGGACGCTGATGTCGACGGCCTTCGCCGAGGGCTGGGCGCACTACGCCGAGGAACTCTGCGTCGAGGAGGGCTTCGCGCCGGAGGACCCGCGCTTCGAGATCGGCGTGTGGCTGGAGGCGCTGATCAGGGTGACCCGGCTGGCCTGCGCGATCGGCGTGCACTCCGGCGCGATGACCGTCGAGGAGGGGGCCCGCCGCTTCGCCGCCGACACCCACCTCGCCGGTCCGGCGGCCCTCTCCGAGGCGGCGCGGGCCACCTTCGACCCCACCTACGGCCGCTACACCTGGGGCAAGCTGGAGATCCTCGACCTCCGCGACCGTGCCAGAACCGCCTGGGGCTCCGACTTCGGCCTTAAGCGCTTCCACACCGCGATGTTCGACCTCGGCTCCCCACCCCTGGGCCTCCTCGACCACGCCCTTCACTCTCGCCCCGGCGATCGTCACTCGCAGCCATGACCTCGAAGCCATGACCTCGGTGCCACGGCCGGTTCCGGCGGGACCTCGGCGCCGCGCCCGCCGGGCCGAACGGCGGATCGAACCGCGTCACCCGCGGGATCAGCGGTCGACGGCCGTGGCGCCGCCGTCGACGACCAGGTGGGTGCCGGTGATGAAGGACGCCTCGTCGCTCAGCAGGAACCGTACGGCCGCGGCGACCTCCCCGGGGCGGCCGAGGCGGTGGAAGAGGGACTTGCGCTCGAAGGACTCCATGAAGCTCTGGTCGCCGCCAGTGGCTTTGACGAGCATGGGGGTGTCGATGTAGCCGGGGCAGACGGCGTTGATCCGGATCGGCGCCAGTTCGTGGGCCATGGAGCGGGTCAGGCCGAGCATGCCCGCCTTGGAAGAGCAGTAGGCCGGGATGAACGCCTGCCCGACCAGGCCCTCGACCGAGGAGATGCCGACGACCGCGGAGCCCTCCTGCTTGCGCAGGTCCGGAAGCAGGGCCTTGACCAGCAGGGCGTGGGCGCGCAGGTTGACGTTGAGCACCGCGTCCCAGGCCGCCTCGGTCAGCTCGCCGATGCCCAGGGGCGCCGCGATCCCGGCCGCGTGCACGAGGCCGCCGATCGCCCCCAGGGCGTCGCGGCTGGTGGCGGCCGCGGTGGGAAAGGACGAGGCGTCGGTGACGTCGACGGTGACGGAGATCGCCGGGGCGCCGTTCATGGCGACGAAGGAGGCGGTCTCCTTGGCGCCCGTCTCGTCGAGATCCCAGATCGCGACCGGGCGCCCGGCCTCGGCGAGCGCGAGCGCGCAGGCCCTTCCGATTCCTGACGCTCCGCCGGTGACGATGACTCCGGTGCCTGTCATGGTCTGCCTCCTCGACTGGTGGTGAGCTTAACGTTAGTTTTGTGCCCAACTGGTCGCTAGGTAAGGCAGCAGGGGAGGCGGCGCGATGCGTGAACTGTCAGGCAAGATCGCGGTTGTCACGGGGGCGGGCAGCGGGATAGGCCGGGCGCTCGCGCTTGGCCTGGCGGCGGAGGGGATGGCCCTCATGCTCGCCGACGTCGATCCGGGCACTCTCGCGGAGACCGCCTCGCTGGTGGAGGGGGTCAAGGTCCTCACCGAGATCACCGACGTCTCCGACCAGGCGGCCGTGCAGCACCTCGCCGACCGGACCTTCGGCGAGCTGGGCGCGGTTCACGTACTGTGCAACAACGCGGGGGTCTTCCAGGGTGGCCAGATGTGGACCAGGGAGCCCGAGGACTTCGCCTGGCTGCTCGGGGTGAACCTCTGGGGTGTGCTCCACGGCATCCGGTCCTTCGTCCCCCGTATGATCGCCCAGGACACCGAGGGCCACATCCTCAACACCGTGTCGGTCTCGGGGCTGTTCGCCGCGCCGTTCTCCGGCGCCTACTCGGTCTCGAAGTACGCCGCGTTCGCCGCCTCGCAGTCCCTCGCCCAGGACCTTGCGATGGCCGGCTCCAAACTCCGGGTGACCGCGCTCTGTCCGGGCGGGGTACGGACCGGCATCAACCGCTCGGAACGGGTCAGGCCGGAGAATCTCGCGGTCGCCAGGCCCACCGAGGACGAGGTGGCCTCCGTCAGGATCATCGACGGCCTGGTGGAACGGGGCATCGACCCCGAACAGGTGGCGCTCGCCGCGGTGGCGGCCATCCGCGAGGAGCGTTTCCTGGTCTTCACCCATCCCGGCTATGCGGCGGGCCTGCGCGAGCAGACCGAGGCCCTGCTCGCGGGGACGCTGCCCCCGTTTCCCATCTACGAGTAGCGCGCTGACGGGCGCCGATAGACTGGCAGCACCGCTCTGTTCCTTTTGGGGGTCTTGGTGTCTGAGTTCGACACGGTCCTGGTCGTCGATTTCGGCGCGCAGTACGCGCAGCTGATCGCGCGAAGGGTGCGTGAATGCCACGTCTACTCCGAGGTCGTCCCGTCGACGATGCCGGTGGAGGAGATGATGGCCAAGAAGCCCAAGGCCATCATCCTGTCCGGCGGTCCCTCGTCGGTGTACGCCGAGGGCGCCCCGGCCGCGCCCGGGGGCCTGTTCGACACCGGTGTGCCGACCTTCGGCATCTGCTATGGCTTCCAGGTCATGGCCCAGGAGCTGGGCGGAGAGGTGGCCAGGACCGGCACCGCCGAGTACGGCGGCACCCACCTGGAGGTGAGCGACCAGGGCGTGCTCTTCGCGGGGCTGCCCGCGAAGCAGTCGGTCTGGATGTCCCACGGGGACAGCGTCTCCGCCGCCCCCGAGGGCTTCACGGTCACCGCCGCGACCGCCGAGACGCCCGTCGCCGCCTTCGAGAACCCCGAACTGGGCCTGTACGGCGTCCAGTTCCACCCCGAGGTCCTGCACTCCGAGCACGGCCAGGCGGTGCTGAAGCACTTCCTGGACGCCGCGGGCTGCCGCCCCTCCTGGACGATGCTCAACATCGTCGAGGACGCGGTCGAGGCGATCCGCGCCCAGATCGGCCCCGAGGGCCGCGCCATCTGCGGGCTTTCCGGCGGCGTCGACTCCGCGGTGGCCGCCGCCATGGTCCAGCGGGCCATCGGTGACCGCCTGACCTGCGTCTTCGTCGACCACGGGCTGCTGCGCAAGGGCGAGGCCGAGCAGGTCGAGCGCGACTTCGTGGCCGTCACCGGGGTCAAGCTCCGGGTGGCCGACGCCCAGGAGCGCTTCCTGAAGGCGCTCGAAGGGGTCACCGACCCCGAGGAGAAGCGCAAGATCATCGGGCGCGAGTTCATCAGGGTCTTCGAGGACGAGCAGCGCGCCATCATCGCCGACGGCCCCGTCGACTTCCTCGTCCAGGGCACTCTCTACCCCGACGTGGTCGAGTCGGGCGGCGGCACCGGCACCGCCAACATCAAGTCCCACCACAACGTCGGAGGTCTCCCCGACGATCTTCAGTTCTCGCTGGTGGAGCCGCTCCGCGCGCTGTTCAAGGACGAGGTCCGCCGGGCCGGCGAGGAGCTGGGCCTGCCCGCCGCCATGGTCTGGCGCCAGCCGTTCCCCGGCCCGGGGCTGGGCATCCGCATCGTCGGAGCGGTCAGCCGCGAGCGCCTGGAGATCCTCCGCGAGGCGGACGCCATCGCCCGCGAGGAGCTCTCCCGCGCAGGTCTCGACCGGGAGATCTGGCAGTGCCCGGTCGTGCTGCTCGCCGACGTCCGCTCGGTGGGCGTCCAGGGCGACGGCCGTACCTACGGCCACCCGATCGTGCTGCGCCCGGTCTCCAGCGAGGACGCCATGACCGCCGACTGGTCCCGCGTCCCCTACGACGTGCTCGCCCGCATCTCCACCCGCATCACCAACGAGGTCCGCGAGGTCAACAGGGTGGTGCTGGACGTGACCAGCAAGCCCCCGGGCACCATCGAGTGGGAGTAGGCGCCCGGCGGGGGACGGTTGCCGCCGATGGCGGGGTTTCCCGGGGGGCCGAGGGGTAGGTTGGGGCGGGTGTCCTCTCCAATGATCGGCGCGAGCTCCGCCAAGACCCCCGTTCCCCGCCTGGCGTGGCTCGACGCGCTGCGTGGGATCGGCGCGGTCGCCGTGTTGCTGGAGCACATGCTGCCCTGGTTCATGCCCGCCCTGCGGCCGTACTGGTTCAACCTCGGGATGTACGGCGTCCTGGTGTTCTTCCTGGTCAGCGGGTACATCATCCCGGTTTCGCTGGAGCGGCGCGGTGATGTGCGGGCCTTCTGGATCAGCCGCGTGTTCCGGCTCTACCCGATCTACCTGCTGGTCGCGGTGGGAGTCCTGGTCATGGCGATCTGGATGCCCGTCCGCGAGCAGGTGCCCAGGGACCTGGCCTCGGTGTCCGCGCACGCCACGATGCTGCTGGACGTGGTGCACCTGGGCGGCCTGGCCGACACCATGTGGACGCTCTCGTACGAGATGGTCTTCTACCTGATCGTCACCGCGCTGTTCGTCGGCGGGGTGCACCGCGCGAGCGGTGCCTTCGCCATCGGCTTCGGGGCGGTCGCGGTCGTGGCGGGGCTGGTGTTGACGGGGCCGCCGCTGAAGGGCTCCGGGCCCGCGTACGTGTCCGGCGTGCTGTTCTTCGCGGGCCTGGCCTGCCTGATCGCCGGGCGGTTCACGAAGATCGCCGCATATGTCCTCGGCGCGATGGCCGTGGTGCTGCTGATCTTCTCCGGTTTCGTCCCGTGGCTGGGGGCGGCGATTCTCGCGGTGATGTTCGCCGGGACCGCGATCCGCCGCTGGGAGCACGGGGAGGGAGCCCTCTGGCCGGTGGCGGCCGCGACGGTGCTCGTGGCGCTGGCCCCGGTCTGGTCGGAGCAGGCCGGCTGGTGGTGGGTGCAGCCGGGGCCGTGGTTCGTCACCATGGCGCTGGCCGGGGTGTCGTTCGCGGGCGCGATGGCCCTGCGCGAGCGCCGGCTGCCCAGGTTCCTCGTCTGGCTGGGGCTGGTCAGCTACTCGGTCTACCTGCTGCATCACCCGCTGCTGCGGATCGCGCACGCCGTTGTCGGGGACGTGCGGGCCGCGGGGCCGGTGGTGCAGCTCTCCCTGTCCGCGGCGTTCGTGCTGGTGGTGCTCGGCCTGAGCCTGCTCACCCACCGCTACGTGGAGCTTCCCATGCAGCGGCTGGGCAGGCGGCTGGCTCGGCGGCGGTCCGCGGACGAGATCACCGAGAGGACGCCCTCAGCTGAGATGGCCAAGAGGGCGTCCTCGGGTGAGGCGGCTCAGCTGCCGTCCGCGGGTGACTCCGCCCAGTCGCCCGGGTCGCCGGTGGGCGACTCGGAGGTCAGGTCCTCGTTCTTCTCGGAACCGACGGGGTAGACCTCTCCGGCCTTTGTGGCCTTGGCGCCGCGCAGCGAGGAGACCGCCACCACGTGGTAGCCCTGCTTCTGCAGCGCGGTCAGCAGCTTCGGCATCACCTTGACCGTCTGCTCGACCCAGTCGTGCATGAGGATGACCCCGTCACGCTTGGCGTTCTTGAGCACCTCGTCGTAGATGGCCTTCTCGTTCTTGGTCGCCCAGTCGCGGGAGCCGCCGTTCCACAGGACGATCGGCATGCCCATCTCGGTGGCGATCGCCGTGACCCGCTGGTCGAACTCGCCGTAGGGCGGCCGGATCGTCGTCGGGTACTTCCCGGTGGACTTCTTGACGATGTCCTGGGTCTTGGTCAGCTCCTCGCGGATCTTGTCCTCGGACAGCTCCCGCAGGTGCGGGTGGCTGTAGCTGTGGTTGCCGATGTCGTGGCCCTCGGCGACCATCCGCTTGGCGAACGCGGGGCGGGACTTCACGTACTGACCCTCAAGGAAGAACGTCGCCTTGGAGTTGTACTTCTTGAAGGTGTCGAGCAGCTTGTCGGCGTACTTGCCGGGGCCGTCGTCGAAGGTCAGCGCGATGCACTTGACCTTCGCGCAGTCCACCGGCACGGGCTTGGGGGCGGGCTTGGCCTTGTCCGCCGACTTGGCCGTTGTTCTGGGTTGTTCCGCACTCCACGCGGCGGTCGGGGTGGCGATCATGGCCAGCGCACAGGATGTGGCCAGCAACATTCGGACAGGAGACTTCATGAGGGGATCTCCGGGTCAAATCGACGTCGGTCGAGTGGGCATCCTATCGAGGTGCCTGATGCCTCCCGGGGCTGAAGCGTCACAATGTCCTGTGAAAGCCCATCTGCCCCGGTGACCGCGCCGCAGTGCGCGCCCTACCGCAAACTTGACGTTTCCCCAGGTCATAGCTGTGTATAGCGGCGTGGGCGCGCCCCGCTGCTGCCCGATGATGGGCAACGGCCCCCTGCCGGAAAACGCTGGGGAGAGCATGACGATCGCTACGGTGGGGCCGCCATCGGTCGAGAGGGAGCGGGGCGATGTTCGCGACACCCGCGACCGGCGGTTCACGCTCGCCTGCTACGCGACCGGCCAGCTCGTGCTGCTCGGCTGGTGGCTCGCCTTCCACCCCGGGCTGATGAGCCCGGACTCCGTCACCTACGTCGCGCACGTCACGACGGGCCCCTGGGTGGCCGGCCAGTCGGTCGCCTACGACGCCCTGCTCGGCCTCTCGCTGAGGGTGACCGGCGACCTGTCCCCGGTCACCCTCGCGCAGACGGCGGCGATGGCCGCCGCGCTGGCCCACCTCGCGGGCGCGCTCAGGTCGCTGGGCGTGCGCGGGCGCGGGCTGCTCGTGGTGCTGGGATGCGCGGTGCTGTCACCGCCGCTCGGCGCCTTCACGGTGACGATGTGGAAGGACGTGCCGTTCACGGTGTGCGCGGTGCTGGCCGCGGGCACCGCCGTACGGCTCGCGACCGGGCCCGCCGCGGTACGGCGCGCGGCCGGGAGCGGGACGCGGGGCACGCTCAGGAACAGGGTGCTCAAGGGCGGGTGGACCTGGGATCCGCGGCTGGCCGCCCTCGGTGCCGAACTCGCCGGGCTGGGGTTGTTCCGGAACAACGGCTTCCTCGTCGCGCTGATCGCCGCGATCCTGCTGCTCCCGTTGCTGCCCGCGGCCCGCCGCCCGCTGGCGACGGTGGCCGCGGCGGCGGTGGCGGCGCCGCTGCTGTTGCTGGGCGCCGGCTACCCGGCGATGGGCATCGCGCCGCCGTCCCGCTCGTTCGCCTACCAGACGGTGTTCGGCGATCTCGCCGTGGCGTACGGGGAGCGCCCCCGGCTCTTCGACCGCGAGCAGCGGGCGCTCCTCGCCACGATCGCCCCGCTGCACGCCTGGCGGCGGGGTGCGACCTGCCAGACCATGGCGCGCGTCTTCTTCGACCCCGCCTTCAGCCACTCGCGGGCCGAGCAGCGGATCTCCGACGTGCTGGAACTCTGGCGCGGGCTGCTGGTCCGCGCGCCCGGTGTGATGCTGAGCGCCCGGATCTGCCGTGCCGCGCTCGCCTGGCAGGTCGGTTCGACCTCGGGCGAGCCCGGCGGCGAGCTCTATCGCTTCTCGCTGCGCGATCCCCGGCTCCCCGACGGCTGGGCGGGCACCCCGGCGGCCTCGGCGATGCGGCAGCGGCCGTTCTCCGCCGGTCTGCGGGCCGCCGGGCTGTCCGCGCTGGACGCGAGCACGGTCAGGCAGCTTGAGTGGCTGCTCTGGCGGGCGCCCTTCTGGTGCTACCTCGGCTACGCGGCGGCCGCGCTCGCGTGGCGGCGGACCGGGAGCGGGGCGGCGCTCGCGGGGGCGGCCGTGGTCGCGGGGCAGCAGCTCGCCGTGATCCTCACCAACACCGCGCCGGACTTCCGGTTCATGGTGGCGCCGATCTTCGTCGGTATCCTGTTCGTGCCGCTGCTGCTGCGGGAGGTACGAACCCTGCCGCCCCGGCGATGAGCGAGGAGCGCCCGCGTCAGCGGTCGATCTCGTCGAACAGCGCCTCCCAGCGGTCCAGGACGCGGGGCAGCCGGTAGGCCCTCATCCGTTCCCTGCCCCTGGCCCCCATCCGCCGGCGCAACCCGGCGTCGGACATGAGGCGCTCCAGGGCGGCGGCGAAGCTCCCCGCGTTCCCCGGTTCGGCCAGCACGCCGTTGTCACCGTCCGAGACCAGGGTCCTGACCCCGGCCGAGGCGTCACAGGCCACGGCGGGCAGCCCGCAGGCCGCGCCCTCGGCGAGGACCAGCCCCCATCCCTCGAAGTCGCTGCTCAGGGTGACGATGGAGGCGTCGAGGTACTCGGCCTCGACGTTCTCGACCTGCCCGCGGAAGACGATCCGGCCGCCGAGTCCGGTCTCGGCGGCCTGCGCCTCCAGCGCCGCCCTGAGCGGCCCGTCGCCGATGATGTGCAGCTCCCACGGCTCGGCGACGGCGGGGGCCGCGGCGGCGAAGGCGTCGATCAGCAGGTCGATCCGCTTCACCCTGACCAGCCGTCCCGCCGAGACGATCCGCGGGTTGCGCAGCGCGGCGGCCTGCTCGGGAAAGACGCTGACCGGGTTCAGCATGGTCCCGCAGTTGGCGAGCCGGTGGTTGGTGAAGGACGTGGCGTAGTCGTCGCAGAGAAAGAGCGCCTTGTCGAGGGGCGCGTAGTGCTTCTTGATCAACCGAAGGTTCGGGGAGTCCACGGCCTCGGCGTACGACTGGTGGTACTGGCCGATCTTGGCGATGTGCGGCATGGGCAGGTCGGCGATCCAGTGGGCGGCCCAGGGCGAGGCGATGACCAGGTAGCCACCGTCGATCCGGTCCGTCAGCCGGAGCAGCCGCTGCCTGGCGGTGGCGATCTCCTCCGGGGTCCGCCGCGCCTTCGCCCTGCGCCACGGGAGCGAGCGGGGGGCGGCCTCGGGGGCGGGTGTGTCGTACAGCGTGGCGTGCCGGTAGACCGGGTCGGCGAAGTAGGTCTGCGGCTGCCTGGAGGGGTTGATGCTGACCAGGGTCACCCGGTGCCCGCGGGTGGCGAGGCCCTGGGCCAGGGTGTGGATGACCCGCTGGGAACCGCCCATCGAGTCGCCGTCGGTGCTGAGGAAGATGACGTTTCGCGCTCTCATCGCACGACCTCCGGGAAGAAGGCGTCCACGACCTTGCCGCTCGCCTGCCCGTCGTCGAGGCCGCACCAGCGGTCGCGGAACTCCGCGTAGCGCCGCCCGTACCGCTCGGTGATCTCACCGAGCTCCTCCAGCGCGGCGGCGAGCTCGCCCGGGTCGCGCAGCAGCGGCCCGGGGGCGACCTCGGCCAGGTCGAAGCAGACCCCCCGCTGGGCGGAGGCGTAGCGCTCGTGGTCGTCGACGTAGTAGAGGATCGGCCGGCCGAGGCAGGCATAGTCGAACATGATCGAGGAGTAGTCCGTCACCAGCACGTCGGAGGCCAGCATCAGGTCGTTGACCTCGGGATACGCCGAGGCGTCCCGGGCCAGCCAGCCGAGCGGGTCGGGCACCGTGAAGCGGTCGTAGGGGTGGGCGCGGACGAGGACCACCCAGTCCGGGCGGAGCGTGGCGGCGAGGGCCGGCAGGTCGATCCGGAGTGATTCGCCGCTGAAACGCCCGTTGTCGCGGTACGTGGGCGCGTAGAGGACCACCCGTTTTCCGGCCGGGATCTCGAAGAACTCCCTGACCCGCCGCGCCCGCTCGCGCTGCGCCGGTTCGGCGTGCCGCACCAGCACGTCGGTACGCGGGTAGCCGGCGTGCAACAGCTCGCCCTTGAAGCCGCTGGCCTCGGCGAAGTCCCGGCGGAAGTCGCGGCCCGGGGTGAGCAGCATGTCCCAGCGCGCCACCGCCTCGGTGTACTTCCTGGCCAGGGCGGGCTGCGTCCGGTGGCGGGGCTCGTCCAGCCCCATCTTCTTGAACACCTGGCCGTGCCAGGTCTGCAGGTAGCGGGTGCCCTTGCGCTTGCGGTAGCAGTAGGGGAGGTTGTGGCTGTCCACCCAGTAGCCGGCGCGCGCCAGGGTCCAGGCGTAGCGGAAGGTGTCGCGCTGGACGAGGTCGACGTCCTCGGGAAAGCGCTCGGGGACGCCCGCGTGGGACCAGACCGCGCGCAGGCCGCCCGCGCGCCGCTGCAGCTCCTCGTAGACGTAGCGCGGGTTGCCGGTGTAGCCGCTCCCCTCGGCGGACTCGAAGAGCACCAGGCGGCGGTTGACCGGCACCGTCGCGCTGACCAGCCGGTAGAGGCGACCCAGGTTGCGGGGGGTGGCCAGGTCGGACAGCAGGTGCCGGCAGAGCTCCGCCATGCTCGGCAGGCGTCGCGCGGGCACGTGGCCGAGCCTGCGCGCCACGAGCCGGAACGGGATGTCGGCGGACGCCTCCAGGACCAGGCGGCCCGTGCCCACCGTGCCCACGGAGGTGAACGACAGGCCGGGGGACGCCAGCAAGGGCCTGGCGTTGCGGCGCTCACCCTCGTGGAGCGAGATCGTGACCGCCTGCGGCCTGACGGCGTTGTCCGGCCAGTCCAGCTCGGGCAGGGAGATCGACACCGTCGCCTCCAGGATGCCCGTCCCCTCGGGGATCTGGGTGTCCTCCGCCTCCTCCGGGTCCCACTGCCCTTCCAGCCCGCGCCGCTCCCGCGCGCCCTCCGGCGGCTCGGTCACGACGGGTGCCGGCTCGAAGGGGATCGAGGCGATCGTCTTCTTCCTGCCGCCGATGTGCAGCCAGGCGGTCAGCGAGCGGCCGTCGAGCACCCGGCCGGGGTCGTAGGTCCGCAGGCGCAACCGGACCTCGTCCCTCGACGCCTGCAGGTCGACGAGCTCGTGCCGGAGCAGCGCGCCGGCCAGTGGTTGCTCCGCCAGGTGCAGCTCGGTGACGTCCAGCTCGCTCCTGCCCTGCTCGCTCAGCGGGAGCGTCGCCCCCCAGAACACCCGCCCGCCTTCCGCGGTGACCGCCCGGGGCGGCACCGAGTGCCTGGCCCCCAGCTCGGCGGCGGCGAGCGCCGCCTCGGCGCCGCGCCGCTCGCGGACGAGCTGGAGGCAGACCCGCTCGGCCCGGCTCAGCCGCTCGATCGCCGCGGGTTCGAGCGTGTCCACGTACGGGATGACGAGGTCGGCGAACTCGGCGATCCACGCCGGGTCACGCTGGGGCAGGTCGCCCAGGTAGAGGCGGAGGTCGTGGGAGAGGAAGCGGAAGTCCTTGTCCTCCTTGAGATCGAGGGAATGGGTGGCGGCCAGCACGCGGTCGCTCAGCACGGCGGCCGTGACGCGCTGGCGCACGTTCTCCAGCTCGTGCCGCCGCGACGAGATCGACCTGGTCGCGGGCGTGGCGGCGAGCAGCCAGCGGTAGACGGGCCACGGTACGACGGCGAACAGCTTGCTGCGGCAGAACAGCTCCGTCGACCAGACGATGTCCTCGTGGTGGATGTCCTCGTGGAACCGGATGCCGGTGCCGTCCAGGAAGGTCCGCCGGTACAGCTTGTTGGTGGCCAGGCAGTTGAAGAGGAGTTCGGGTTCGGCGCGGATGTCGTCCACGATCCGGCGCTCCGCGAACAGCCGGGGGTACCAGAGGGTGACGGCGCCACTCGCCTCGTCGACGCGTTCCACGGTGCCCATGACGAAGTCGGCACCGGTCGCCTCCGCCTCCAGCAGCAGGCTCTTGCAGGCGTGCCTGGGCAGCTCGTCGTCACTGTCGAGGAACATCAGGAAGGGTGCGCGGGCGGCGTCCATGCCCGCGTTGCGGGGGGCGCCGCAGCCGCCGCTGTTGGCGGGCAGCCGCACGTAGCGGACCCGGCCGTCCTCCTCGGCGAGCGCCTTGGCCACCGCGGGGGTGTCGTCGCCCGAGCAGTCGTCCACGACGATCACTTCGAGGTTCTTGAGCGTCTGGCCGAGTACGGAGCGCACGGCCCGGGGTAACCGGGGTGCGTCGTTGTAGGTGATGACGATCACGCTGACGTCCGGGACCGTGTAACGCTGTGTCATGATGCGCAACTCCAGGGCGGCTGGGAGGAGAGCCTTGACCCGCAACGGCTCGTGCCCGATGGGCAGCGGCCAGGCAAGGCGTCATGGGATTGCCGGTTTCGGTGTTCCGCCGGTGTCTGTCGGCGTCCGTCGGTGACGGGTGGTGGATGAGCGGCCGTCAGGTCAGGGAGCCGTCGGGCCGAGGAGGACGGGGGCGTCGCGGCCGGTGCCCCTCGCGATCCGGTGGCCCGCGCGCTCCTCGTGGTACTCCGCGTCGACGTTGACCTCCCAGACGTCGTGCCTGGCGCCGTCGACGAGGTTCTCCACGGTCAGCATCGCGGTGAGCATGGAGTGGTCCTGGTTGTTGTACCGGTGCATGCCGTTGCGGCCGACCGGGTGGATCCGCGGCCACTCCACGTCGAGATACTTCCTGAGCACCTCCACGTTGTGGACGTAGTCGGCGTCGTAGACCGGGTAGGCCTTCGGCATCCGCACCACGTAGCCCCGCTGGACCTCACCGGGGGTGACCAGGCCCAGGTGCTCCAGCTCCCGGGTGCCGAACGCGACGAGGTCGTCGTCGGGCATCCGCCACAGGTCGTCGCCCTCGTTGACGAAGTACTCCAGGCCGAGGCAGGTCCGTCCGGCCCGGACCAGGTACGGCGACCAGGAACCGTAGTTCTGCACCCGGCCGAGCCGCACCTCGGGGGAGTGGATGTAGATCCAGTTGTCGGGGAAGGAGAACCGCTCGGGGACGACCAGCGCGACGGTGAGGAAGTCGCGGTACCTCAGCCCCGCGGCCGCCTCGGCGACGATGTCCGGCACGTCGGGTCCGAACGCGTGGATCAGGGTGCTGAGCGGCATCGAGGAGATGAGGTTGTCGCAGTACACCTCGCGGGTGGTGCCCTCGCCCTCGCCCGTGCGGACGGTGAGGGCCAGCCGGCCCCGGTGGCGGCGGACGCGCTCGACCCGGGTGCCGAGGCGCACCGTGGAACCCAGCTCGCGGACCCGGTCGGCGCAGGCCTCCCACATCATGCCCGGCCCCAGCTTGGGGTAGCGGAACTCCTCGATGAGGCTGGTGACCTCCTTGCTGTTCCTTCCGGGCAGCAGCGCGCCGGCGATCGCCCTGCCCAGGGAGAGGTTCCTGATCCGCTGCGCGGCCCAGTCGGCCTGGATGCTCTCCGCGGGGACGCCCCACACCTTCTCGGTGTAGGTCTTGAAGAAGATCCCGTAGAGCCGGCTGCCGAACCTGGCCGTGACCCAGCCCTCGAAGGTGGACTGGTCCGCGGGCGGCCTGATCCGGGCCCAGGCGTAGGAGCCGACACATCGTGCGGATTCGAGGACACCGAGATTGCGCAGGGCGTTGGAGGCCCTGAGCGGGTAGTCGTAGAAACGGCCCCCGTAGTGGATGCGGCTCATCCTCGGGCGGAGCAGGAAGTCCTCCTCGTCGAGGATCTCGTTCCAGAAGTCCGTCACCCGCGACACCTTCGTGAAGAAGCGGTGTCCGCCGATGTCGAAGCGCCAGCCGTCGCGTTCCTCGGTCCGGCTGATCCCGCCGACCACCCGGTCGGCTTCGAAGACCTCGCACGGGTGTCCTCGCCGGGCCAGCTCGTAGGCCGCGGTGAGCCCGGCGGGCCCCGCTCCCACGACGACTGTTGAGTCCATGCGCTTCCCCCCGCGAATGCCGTTTCCTGCGATCTCGCCCGTCTCGGTCACCCGATCGTGGCGGACGGTCCGGGGGGACCGAAGGGTCATTACGACTTACTAGGACGTGTGCATTCCCAGCCTTGACCAGGACATGGTGAAGGCGTTGCCGCACCGCGGGCCGGAGGCGGGGCCGGCCGGGGTGCGAGAGATGGTCAAGTCTCGGTCTGCTCAGTCCATCGCGGTCATATTTTGGGCGCGCCCCATCGGCCGCGAAGCCATGCTGCTGACGTGACGTCCACCTCGCGCGCATGGCCGCCGGGTCTTCCGCCGAGCCCCGCCACGCGCCCGGGACGTCCTCCACGATGAGTGGATCTTCACCTGCGTGGCGTGTCCGGTGTTCGCGCGGACGGACCGGACTGTGAGCTTTCGACTACCGGAGGACCGATCGTGGCCCCAGTGAGCATCATCGTGCCCATCTACGACGTGGAGCCGTACCTTGAGGCGTGTCTGGAGTCGTTGGTCGCGCAGACCTGGAGTGACATCGAGGTCGTCATGGTGGACGACGGTTCTCCCGACTCCAGCGCGGAGATCGCCGAGGCGTTCGCCGCGCGCGACGCGCGGTTCCGGCTGATCCGGCAGGAGAACGCGGGCCTGGGCACCGCGCGCAACACCGGCATAAGGCACGCCACCGGCGAGTTCCTCGCTTTTGTCGACAGTGACGACATGCTCCCGCTGACGGCGATCGAGACGATGGCGTGCAGCCTTCAGGAGAGCGGTTCCGATTTCGCCACCGGCAACGTGCTGCGTTTCAGCGGGCAGGGGGTGCGCCAGTCGGCGATGCACAAGACGATCTTCGCCAACTCCGCCCGGCGAACCCACGTGACCCGTGACGAGATCCTGCTCAAGGACCGGCTGGTCACGAACAAGCTCTGGCGCCGCTCCTTCTGGGACGAGCACGGGCTGAACTTCCCCGAGGGGGTGCTCTGGGAGGACATCGCGGTCTCCCTGCCCGCCCACTTCCTGGCCGGGGCGGTGGATGTGCTCTCCACCCCGGTCTACCTGTGGCGGGAGCGGGAGGGGGAGAGCGTCTCGATCACCCAGAACCGGGGGCACGTCAAGGGGATCGAGGACCGGTTCGCCGCCGTCAACTCCGTGCGCCGCTTCCTGACCGACACCGGCAGGGCCGAGCACCTGCCCGCGTGGGACCGGATGGTCCTCGACAGCGACCTGCCGAACTTCCTGCAGGTGCTCGACCAGGCGGGCGAGGAGTTCCAGCAGCGCTTCCTCGACCTGGCCTGTGCCTACCTCGACCAGGCGGGGCCGAAGGTCCTCTCGCGCATCCCCGCGCAGCGCCGGGCGAAGTGGGCGCTGGTACGACAGCGCCGGATGGACGACCTGGTCCAGCTGCTGGAGTGGGACAGGACGGTCAAGCCGACGGTCCGGGTCGGCGGCGGCGGCATCCGCGGGTACCACCTCAACAGTCCGGTACCCGTCGAGCGGTCCGCCATCCGGATGCGCGAGGAGCTTGACCTGCGGCAGCGGGTGGACGGCCTGGCCTGGAAGGACGACAGGCTGATCGTCGAGGGCAGGGTCTCGCTGCGCTACCTGCGTCCCCGCCGGCGGATCCAGCAGCACGTCTTCGCCTGGCTGGTCCCCGAGGGGGCCGGGCGCAGGATCCGGCTCCCGGTCACGGTCAAACGTGGGCTGTCGCTGGTGGACACGGGCCCGCGCAGGCGCAAGGACTGGTGCGGGTTCCGGCTGGCCGTCGACCCGGCCGGGCTTCCCGCGGGCTCGTCCTGGCATGTCGACCTGTGCGTACTGTCCCGGGGCCTGCTGCGGAGAGGCCGGCTGGCCCAGCCGAGTCCGGCCGCGCGGCGGCTGGAGCTCACCGATGACGAGTCGGGGAGCGTGGCGTGGACGGAGTGGACGCCGGCCGAGGAGTTCAGGCTCAGGGTGGAGCGGCCCGGTGGCCGGGTCACCGGTCACCGGGTGGCCGAGGGCAGGCTGCGGGTCACCGGCCGGTGCGGCGACGACCACGGCGCCGCACCGGTGCTGCGGCTGACCCGGCCACAGGGCGGCCGCGACCGGCGCTACCCGATGGCCACCTCGGACGGCACCTTCGAAGCGGTGATCGACCTCGACGAGGTGCTGTCCGAGCGCTGGCCCGACCTGGACCCGGCGAGCCTGGAGATGAGCGCGCTCAACCCCGGGGCCGAGTGGCACTTCGAGGTCGTCCCGGAGCAGGGCGACGCCCGGCCGCTGATCGTCGAGCGTGACGTGGAGCGCGGCCTGCACCGGCTCCGCGGCCGGGACGTGGTGCTCGACAGGTCGCGGACGGGCGGGCTGGTGCTGCGCGAGCAGCGGCCGACGTTCTACGTGGAGCGGGTGGAGTGGACCGAGCGGGGACACCTGGCGCTGACCGGGGCCGCGATGCGCCCCATCGACGGCCAGGCGTGGCTGGTCCTCACCTCGCGTAACCGGTTCAACGAGCGGCTCTTCCCGATCGTCGGCGGCAGCGTCACGGTGACGCCCGAGGGGACCGCCACGCTCGGCGGGTGGCTACCGCTGCCGGCGGGCACGCACGGTTTCGCGATCCGTACCGACGCGGGCGACATGC
This sequence comes from Streptosporangium sp. NPDC006013, assembly GCF_040614275.1. Taxonomy (NCBI): domain Bacteria; kingdom Bacillati; phylum Actinomycetota; class Actinomycetes; order Streptosporangiales; family Streptosporangiaceae; genus Streptosporangium; species Streptosporangium sp. NPDC006013. The sequence continues at coordinate 42,502 of NZ_JBEXUE010000003.1, read as the reverse complement.
GGGTGGAGTTCCGGCTGTCCGCGCCGCTGGAGCACGTCTCCGCCACCCGTACGTTCACCTTCGACACCGACCTGACCTCCGAGGCCGTCTTCACGGTGAGTGACGACCTGCGCGCCTCGGGCAGGCCGAAGCAGCAGCGACTGCTGCGCGAGGACTTCTATCCGGCCAAGTGCCAGGAGGCGCTGCGGCCCGCCGTCCTTTTCGACAGCTACGCCGGCAGGCAGTTCTCCGACAGCCCGAAGGCGATCTACGAGGAGCTGGTGCGGCGGGGCGCCGACCTGGAGTTCATGTGGGTGGTCAGGGACGGGCAGGTGGAGCTGCCCGAGGGGGTGGCGCCGATCCGGCGGTACGGGCGGGAGTTCTACGACGCGCTGGCCCGCTGCCGGTACATCGTCACCAACAGCCACCTGCCCTCCTGGTTCGAGCGCAGGCCGGACCAGACGGTGCTGCAGACCTGGCGCGGCACCCCGCTGAAGCGCATCGGCTTCGACATCGAGAAGGTGCTGTTCGCCAGGCCCGACCATCACGAGCGGCTGGCCAGGACCGTCGCCAGGTGGAGCCATCTGATCTCGCCGAGCCCCTGGTGCACCTCGGTCCTGGACAGCGCCCTGCGGTTCGAGGGGGAGATCCTGGAGATCGGCTCTCCCCGAGCCGACCTGCTCCGCCGCGACGGAGCCGCGGAGATCCGGGAGCGGCTCGGCCTGCCCGAGGGCAGGAAGGTGATTCTGTACGCCCCGACGTGGCGTGACGACAAGTTCTACAGCAGGGGGCGCTACCGGCTCGACCTGCGTCTGGACCTGCAGCGGATGTCCGAGGAACTCGGTGACGACCATGTGCTCATGATCCGTAAGCACCCGAGCGTCACCGACAGGGTGCCCCGGATCGGCAGGGACTTCGTCCTCGATGTCTCGATATATCCGGATATCCAGGAGCTTTACCTGGTCGCGGACATGCTGATCACGGACTACTCGTCGGCGATGTTCGACTTCGCGGTGACCGGCAAGCCGATGCTGTTCTACACCTATGACCTGGAGCGCTACCGCGACGAGGTGCGCGGCTTCAACTTCGACTTCGAGGCCGAGGCCCCGGGCCCGCTGCTGCGCACGACCGAGGAGGTGGTGGAAGCCGTACGGGACGTCGACGAGGTGCGCACCAAGTACCTGAGGCTGTACGACGCCTTCACCGCCAGGTTCTGCCCGCTGGAGGACGGCGGCGCGGCGGCGCGGGCGGTGGACCGGATCTTCCGGTAGCCGCGCCCGCCTCGCGAGAACGGCGGGCCCGGAGCGAAGGCGACTGATGGGCCCGGAGCGAAGGCGGCCGGTGGTTCCGGAGAAAGGCCGGGGAACCCCTCCCCGGCCTTTCATGTCTCCAAAGCAGCCGATCACTGTGGCGCGGGTCGGTCAAGAAGTGGCATGGAGATCTTCTAGTAGTTACAGAGCGTAGATGACAGGAGACGTGGCGTGGCCATGCTGGGACGCATGAGGGCCTATTCGTTGGACGACGTCCACGCGACCCGGAAACGAAAAGACTCCTGGTGGACCGTTTTCCTGGTTGACCCGGTGGCGTGCAGGCTCACCCTGCTCGTCGCCAACCACACGTCCATCACCCCCAACGGGCTCACTCGCTTCTCCCTGATCCTCGGGATGTGCTCGGCGATCTGCTTCGCGGCCGGACGGTTGGTGCCGGGGGCACTGCTGTTCTACCTGAGCTTCATGGTCGACTGCATGGACGGGAAGATCGCCCGGCTCAAGGGGACGGGCACCGCGTTCGGACTCTGGCTCGACTACGTGGGCGACCGGATCAGGGTGGTCTGCTGCGCTGCGGGACTGGCGTCCGGGCAGTACGCGGTGACGGGGGACATCGCCTACATCCTGCTCGGCGCGGGGGTGGCGGTGCTCGACCTGTTCCGTTACGTGAACGCGCCGCAGATGAAGCGCGTGCGCGAGGTGGTCAAGGAGAACCGGCTCGGCCGCCTGGCGGCCGTCGAGTCCGTGGTGGCCACGGGACACGTCAGGCCCGCGGAGGCCGTGGCGGCCGCCGGACACGCCGGGCACGTCAGGCCCGTCGAGGTCGTCATGCCCCGCGAGGCCATCACGCCCCGCGAGCCGATGCGGGTCGTCCCCTTCGAGGGCCGGCGGCCGGGGCCGCGGGGCGGCAAGCGACAGAAGCTGCCCCGCAGGTTCGGCCGCCTGCTGGCCCGCCACCGGGTGCGGAGCCATCTGCTCAGCGGCATCGAGTTCCACGCCGCGGTGTTCGTGGTCGCCCCGCTGGTCGGGAGGGTCGCCCTGGTGCCCCTCGCGGTCGCCTCCGGGGCGCTGCTTCTGCTGAACGAGGTCTTCCTGATCTATCGAATGTGGCTCTTCTCCCGGGTGGTGCCCGCCGCGCCGCTGGTGGAGAAGGTGCCGCGCGTATCTGTTTGACCAAGCTTTACGGGGGTTCGTTGTCATGCAGTCCGACCGCCCGATCTTCGTGATCGGTTGTCCACGTTCAGGCACCACCATGTTGCAGCTGATGCTGCACTCGCATCCACGTATCGCGGTGCCTCCGGAGACACGGTTCGTGGTGCCCGGCTACTACCGCAGGTTCTCCTTCGGGGACCTGCGCGAGGAACGGAACCGGCGCAGGGTCGGCCGGTGGATCGTGAGCGACAAGGACACCAAGTTCAAGGAGCTCAAGCTCGACGGGGACAGGCTGATCGACGACATCGTCGCGGGGCCGCCGACGCTGGGCTCGGCGATGGGCATCACCTTCCGCTCGTACGCCGAGCAGTACGGCAAGAGCCGCTGGGGTGACAAGCGGCCCAGCTACTACCACCACGTGGACCTGTTGACCAGGCTCTTCCCCGACGCCCAGTTCGTGCACCTGATCAGGGACGGCCGCGACTGCGTGGCGTCGCTGAAGGAGATGCCCTGGTACACCAAGGACGTCTTCCACGCGGTGGTCAACTGGAGTGAGGCGATCGACTACGGCCGCCACCACGCCAGGAAGCTCCCCGCCGACAGCTACTACGAGCTGCGCTACGAGGACCTGACCGCCTACCCGGAGACCGAGCTGAGCAAGCTCTGCGAGTTCCTCGGCGAGGACTACGACCCGGCGATGTCCGAGCCATACCACGTCGCCAGGGTGGCGATCCCGCAGCACAAGGTCTGGCACAGCAACACCCACGGCGATGTCACGACCGCCAGGGCGGGTTCGTGGAAGGCCAGGCTGGAGCCCTGGGAGATCTCGGTCTGCGAGACGGTCCTGGCCGAGCGGCTGACCGCCAACGGCTACGAGCTGAGCGGTGCGCCCAAGGCGGGCAAGGCCCACATCCAGGCGTGCGAGAAGGCCGCTGCCAAACGACGCTGGGCGCGCAGGCGCAAGGAGTTCCGCGACCGCGTCAACCGGTTCCGCGAGCCGAGCCCGGTGGCCGCGAGGCTCACCAGCCGGCAGCTCGGCGAGCTGGCGAAGGTCTGACGTGAAGCCCGACCGCCCGATCTTCATCCTGGGCTGTCCCCGTTCGGGGACGACGATGCTGCAGCTGATGCTGCACGCCCACCCGCGCGTCGCCATCCCGCCGGAGACCCGGTTCATGGTCTCCACCTACCAGCGGCGGCTCCAGTTCGGCGACCTCAACGACACGAAGCACCGGCGCGAACTGGCCGAGTGGGTGGTCGACCGGCGCCAGACGCGCTTCCACGAGCTGAACCTGGACCGCGACGAGGTGCTCGGACAGATCGTCGACGGGCCGCCGACGCTCGGCTCCGCGCTGGGCATCGTGCTGCGCGCCTACGCGACCAGGCACGGCAAGGCGCGCTGGGGTGACAAGCGGCCCTCGTACTTCCAGTACACCGACGTGCTGCTCCGGCTCTTTCCCGACGCCCAGTTCGTGCACCTGGTCAGGGACGGCCGCGACTGCGTGGCGTCGCTGAAGGAGATGCCCTGGTACAACGGGAGCGTCTACAGCGCGGTCTCCGCCTGGGCCGAGGCGATCGACTTCGCCAGGCACGGCGCGCCGAGGCTTCCCGAGGGCAGCTACCACGAGCTGCGCTACGAGGACCTGACCGTCGAGCCGGAGGCTCACCTGCGCAGGCTGTGCGAGTTCCTCGGCGAGGACTTCCATCCGGCCATGTGCGACCCGGCCGCGGTGGCCGGCATCGCCGTACCCGTCAGAAAGACCTGGCACGCGCGCACCTACGGCGAGGTGACCACCGCGCGGACCGGCTCCTGGCGCGAGCGGCTCGACCCCGGCGAGGTCTCGCTCTGCGAGAGCGTGCTCGGCGACCGCCTGGAGACCTACGGGTACGAGCTCAGCGGGGCGCCGAGGATCGAGACCTCTCGGCTGGTCTCCTACGAGCGGACCGCGGCCAAGCGGAAGCTGGCCCGGGTCAAGCGGGTCACCTTCGACCGGCTGATGCGGCTCCGCGAGCCGAACCCGCTGGGGGCGCGGCTCACCTCCGCCCAGATCGTGCTGGCGGGAGTGCCGATGCCACGCAACGAGCCGGTGGCGGTCACCGGGTGACCTGCTCGAACAGGGCCTCCCACCGATCCAGCACGCGATCGGGCCGGAACGCCTCGACGTGAGCGCGGGCGGCGGCTCCCAACCGCCGCCGCTCCTCGGCCGAGGCCATCAGCTCGGCCAGCGCGGCGGCGAGCGCGGCCACGTCGGCCGGGGGCACCAGCACCCCGGTCTCCCCGTCCAGTACGAGTGACCTGAGCCCCCCCGACACGTCGAACGCCACCGAGGGCACCCCGTAGGACGCCGCCTCGCCGATCACCAGCGGCAGCCCCTCGTGCTCGCTGGCCAGCGCCAGCACCGACCCGCCCAGATACTCCTCGCCCATCAGGGGCGCGGGCACCGTGCCACGGAAGACCACCCGGTCGCTCACCTCGCATTCCGCGGCGTGCGAGGTGAGCCGCTGCCGCTCGGTCCCCTCACCGATCAGGTGCAGCTCCCAGCCCTCGCCCGCCTCGCGACGGGCCTCGGCGAGGTCCGCCCGCAACTCGGGCTCGCCGGGGGCGGAACGGCCACAGGCCTGGGCGAAGGCCGAGATCAGCCGGTCGAATCGCTTCACGCCCTCCAGCCTGCCGATCCCGAGCACCCGGCGGGCGGTCAGCTCGGCGGTCCCCGACGGCCAGGCGAACAGCGGGTTCGGGATGGACCAGGTGTTGGGCAGCAGCGCGTGCTCGGCGAAGAGCCACGCGTCCTGCTCGCTGAGGAAGACCGCCTTCTCCAGGGTGCCGTAGTGGTCGCGGACCGAGTCGAGGTGCCAGGAGCCCCGCGCGTGCTCGTACGACCCGTGGTACTGCCCGATCGGCAGCAGCCGCTCGGGCAGCAGGGCCCTGATCCGGGCGACCACGCTGGGCGAGGAGAGTACGGCGAACCCCGGCCCCACCTCGCGCAGCAGCCTGCCGAGCTCCCGGTGCTCACGGCGCCGGCCCAGCGGTGACAGCCTGCTCACCGGAGTGCGGTGGATCACGTGGCTGGTGTAACGCGGCCGCTCCACGTAGCGGAACGGGCTCCTGGCGCGGTGCAGTCCGATCACGTGCACCTCGCGGCCCCGTTCGGCGAGCCCCTGAGCCACGGTGTGGGTGACCCGCTGGACGCCGCCCAGGGTGTCGGCGTCCACGCAGGCGAACACGACCGCCCCCGCGCGCCCGCCGCTCACCCTGACCACCTGGGCAGTTGGACCGGCCGCCGCACCCCCGGCAGATGCCCCAGCCCGCCAGGGGGGCGCCGCTCCCGCCCGCCGGGCGCCCGGGGAGCCTGCGCGGGCACCTGGACCGAGGGGAGGTCGAAGAAGGCGTCCACCACCTTCGCCGAGGCGTGGCCCTTCTCCTCCGCGCACCACATCCTGCGGAACGCGATGTACCTGGCGGCGAAGGAGACGGTCACGCCGTCGAGGTCGCGCAGCGCCTCGATCAGCTCCTCGGTGGTGGTCAGGCAGGGGCCGGGAGCGATCGCGGGCAGGTCGTGGTAGACCCCGCGTTCCACCCTGCGGTACTCGTCCCAGTCGTCGATCAGGAACAGCATCGGCCGCCCGGTGATCGCGTAGTCGCACATCAGCGACGAGTAGTCGGTCAGCAGCGCGTCCGAGAGCAGTATCAGGTCGTTGACCTCGGGGTACGACCCGGCCTCGCGGACGAAGTGGCGCAGCTGCTCGGGCACCTCGAACCGCTCGACCGGGTGGGTGCGCAGGACCACCGTCCAGTCGCCGGCCAGGGCCTCGGCCATCGCGGACAGGTCGGCCCTGACCGAATCGCCGGACCCCTTGGCCCGGTCGCGGTAGGTGGGGGCGTACAGCAGCACCCTGGACCAGTGTGGGATCTCCAGCCGCTCCCTCGCCCGCCTGGCCGCCTCCCGGTCACCGTGCACGAGCACGTCGCAGCGGGGCGAGCCGTGGCGCAGCAGCCGCCCCCGGTAGCCGTTGGAGGGCACGAACACCCGCTCGAACTCGGCGCTGGGCGAGACCAGCGCGTCCCAGCGCTCCACCGCGGCCCGCCAGGTCGCCCTCGGCCCGTCGAAGTCGGCGCGCAGGTCGGGCGCGTCGAAGCCGACCGACTTGATGCCCTGGCCGTGCCAGGTCTGCAGGTAGCGCGTGCGCGGCGGCTTGGGATAGGCCAGCGGCATGCCGTGACTGTCGACCCAGTAGCCCGCCCTGGCCATGGTCCAGATGTGCCGCCAGCTCATCCGCCGTACCAGCCTGGCGTCGGGAGGAAAGCCGTGCGCGGTCCCGGCCGCCGACCAGACCACCCGCAACGGCGTGCCCCGCCGCCTGAGCTCCTCGTAGATGTAGCGCGGGTTCCCGGTGTATCCGGCGCCGACGTCGGACTCGAACAGGGCCAGATCCCGGCGGGGCGGCAGTACGGAGATCAGCCCTTTGTAGACGCGGAGCTTCACCTCGGGGCCGTCCATCCTGCGCAGCAGCTTCAGGCCGACCCGCCCCACCCGGGCCAGCTGCCTGAGCGCTCCCCGGCGGCGCCAGCGCAACCGCAGGAACGCGGCGATCCCCTCCGCGCCGACGGTGACCTCGTGCCACGGGACGACGACGACGAACGGCGGACTGGACGAATCGACCAGCAACTGGTCGGAGGTGATCCTCCCGTCGGGGTTGACGATCTCGACCACCGGCTCGTGGCGGCCGTCGCAGCCCAGGCGGCCGGGGCTGAGCGCGGCGAGGTCGATCGTCGCCTCGCTCAGCAGACCGCCGTCGTCCCGCTCGCGCGGCGCCAGCCGTATCCGGTGCCTCCCGGCGCGCAGGAACGCGGTCCAGCCGGGGGTGGCGGCGAGCACCCCGAACGGGTCGTAGGTCCTGATCACCAGCCTGAGCACGGTGCCCTCGCCGGTGACGACCGCCTCGTGGCGCAACCTGGAGGCGCTGTAGGGCAGCTCGGCCATCCGAAGCGAGGTGATCTCCCGCATCTCGTCGGGGACCGTGCCCCAGTAGGTGAGCCCCTCCTCGCGCAGGGCGACCCGCGGCGGTGCCTTCGGCCCGTTCAGCGAAGCGGCGGCCACCAGGAGCTCGTCAGGCCGGTCGGCGAGGATGAAACTACAGCAGACCCTGATGAGCGGGTCGATCGTCTCGAACACCACCGGGTCGAGCTCGGACAGGTAGGGGCGGATCACCGAGACGAACTCCTCGACCCACGCGAGGTCCCGGGCGGGCAGCGGGTTGAGGTAGACCCGCAGGTCCTGGCGGAGGAACCGGCGCTGCCGCTCGTGCACCAGGTCACCGAGGCCGTTGTCGCGCAGGATGTCGTCGCTCAGCCGGGCCGCCCTGATCCTGGAGCGGACGTTGGACATGTCGGTCAGGCTCAGCGAGATCGACAGTCGCGCGTCGCTCTCCGCCGAGGCCCGGTGCCAGAGGTAGACCACCCACGGAACCACGGCGAACCGCCGCGCCGCGCAGTACAGGGCGGTGCTGAAGACGTGGTCCTCGTAGTGCATGTCCTCGGGGAACGGCAACCGCCGCAGCAACTCGGCCCGGTAGAGCTTGTTGGTGCTGAAGGAGTCGAGGAACATCTCCGGCTCCTCGGTGATCCCCTCGACGGTCCTGCGTCTGGCGAACAGGGCCGGGTAGTAGCGCGCGGTCTTCCCGCTCTTCTCGTACAGCCGGGCGATCTGCCCGGTGACGAAGTCTGCACCGGTCCGCTCGATCTCCAGCAGCATGCTCTTGCAGGCGTGCCGGGTCAGCTCGTCGTCGCTGTCCAGGAACATCACGTACGGCGCCCGCGCCGCCGCCACGCCCCTGTTCCGCGGGGTCCCGCACCCCCCGCTGTTGACCGCCCCGCACAGGTAGCGCACCCGCGCGTCCTTCCGCTGCAGCTCCCGGGCGACCTGCTCCGTCTCGTCGGTGCTCGCGTCGTCGGCGATGATCACCTCGACGTTGCGCAACGACTGCCGGAGCACCGACCGCACGGCCCTGGGCAGCCGCGCGGCATCGTTGTAGGTAATCACCACAACACTGCACTCCGGGACATTGATCACGCTCTGAGGTATTCCCGGGAAAATTGGGCAGTTGTCCTACTTGTGCACTGATGACGCTGTTTTTGGTGTTGTGTGAAAGTTTGACAACAGGGCGTCTCCCGCTCCGGCGGCTTCTCACGGGCGTCCGCTAGGCGGGTACGCGCCCGGGTGGAGATCGAGATGATTGCCCCACGTCAGTCAGGGGCGAGGGATGGCTACGGCGGTGTACGGGGTGGTGGAGGTCGGGCTGGTGTCGAAGCGGGCGTTGGGGAGGTACAGCCGGGACCCGAAGGCTGCCACGGTCGCCGGTACGTCGAACCGGCGATCACTCACCCGCCGCACGACGTGGCCGTCGGTCCCCGCCGCGTTCAGCCGCAGGACGGCCACGGCGTTGAGCCGGTTCTGCACCACGTACAACGTTCGGCCGCGCAGCAACAGGCCGTCGCCTTCCCGCAATGACTCGCCGTGCAGGTCCACCCGGCGGGTCGCACCGGACCAGTCGACGCGGAACAGCCCGCCGGTGTTCGACTGCACGACCAACAGGCCCCGGCCGTCCGGAGTCGGCGTGATCCCGTTGGCGTTGAAGCCGTCGCCGTACACCAGGTCCCCGGTGAGCGGGATCCGCTGCGCGGCGGTGGGCAGCCGTCCGTCGCGCAGCGGCAGCTTGTAGAGCACCGGGTTGGTGGAGTCGGTGAACCACGCGGCGCCCTTGGTGAGGATGACGTCGTTGACGAACGCCGGACCGTTGGCCAGCCGGTAGGTGGCCAACACCCGGCCGGTGCGGGAGTCGACGACACGCGCGTCGCCGCCCGTGCCGCCCGCCACGAACAGCCGTCCGCGCTCGTCGATCTTCATTCCGAGGGACGGTGTGCCGGGCCCGCGGCTGATGATCGCCCCGCGTCCGGTACGCAGGTCGGCGCGGTAGATGGAACCGTCGGCCATGGAGCCGATGAAGGCGAACGGGCCGGAGCCGATGGCGATGCCCTCGGGCTGGAAGCCGTCGGGCAACGAGATCGAGGTCGGAGACATCCCAGCCCGCCGGTCCGATGATGCTCCGGCGGAACCGCCTATGGTGATGGCCAGTGTGAGTGCGGCGAGAATCGCACCGAGGCCCCTGATTGATCGCATCATCTGATGCCCTCCTAGTTCTGTGCAGGCCCTATCGAGTGCCATTGCTTCTTGGTGGGGTTGCGGCCGCGGCGGCGGCGTGAAGAAGCTCGTTGAATCTGACTCCGGCTTCTGGACGGCCACCGCTACACGACAGGTCAGTACGCGATGGCGAATCTGGTCTGATGGTGTCGGGGCCGATCGGCCTCATCCAGCCGGGCCACCGCGGTTCCTCGATGGAGATCGCGGAGTGATCCGCGGCGTCAACAACAACCCCGCGCCCGACCAGCGGGTCGCTTCAGTTGTCCTCAGGCGAGGTGAACGCTGCGGCGTGGTCGCGGGCGAAGTCGGCGATGTCGCGCGGGGGGTGGCCGAGAACCGTGGCCACCGTATCGGTGGTGAAGTCGCCCCAGCCTGAGACATACGCCTGCGCGTACTCCTCCAGCATGTCGACGATCCATCGCGGAACGCCGTAGCCGAGCAGCGTCTTGCGCTTGGCGTCGTCGCTGACCGGCAGGTAGGCGATCGGCCTGCCGAGGAGAGCGCGACTCAACGCACCCGCCACCTCGTCGAACGTCAGCGAGCGCGGGCCGGTGAGGGTGTACGTCTCGCCGTGGTGACGGTCGGGGCCATCAAGGAGCACGCGGGCGGCGCACTCGGCGATGTCGCGTACGTCGATCATGCCGACCCGGGCCGAGGCCATGTTCAGCGAGAACGTGCCGGTGGCGGTGATATCGCCCGTCTCGTTCAGCAGGTTCTGCATGAACCAGTGCGGGCGCAGGATCGTCCAGTGCATGCCGCACCGTTCGATCTCCTGGTCGGACAGCGCGTGCAGCCTGCCACTGCGGTTCGGCGCGTCGTGCGCCGCGCCGACCACGGACAGGCGCACGATGCGCTCCACCCCGGCCTGGCGTGCGGCCCACACAGCGTTCATGCTGTTCTCCGAAGCGCGCGGGCTGTTCGGGGTGAGCAGCCACAGGTCGTGCACGCCCTCGAAGGCGGGCGGCAGCGACCGGGCGTCATCGAGGTCACCGACGAAGACCTCGGCCCCCCGCTCCCGCAGGCCGTGCGCCCTGGACTCATCGCGGACGAGAGCGCGAAGGCCGACATCGGCCCCTTCCAGCGCGTTCATCAGTGCGGTGGACACGGTTCCGGTTGCTCCGGTGATCAACACGGTGCGTGACACGTTCACTTTCCCTTGGTAGAGCCGGCTGGTGCCGGGTGAGCCGCGGGCCGCGGGGGTTTCCCGGCAGCCCGGCCGGTGGTGATGCGCTCCAGGGCCCAGAGCACGACGGTGCCTGCCGAGAGGGCGGCGCCCAGGACGCACACGCCGCTCCAGCCGCCGTACACCCAGACCACCGAGGTCAACGCGGAGCCCACCGCGCCGCCGACGAAGAAAGAGGTCATGAACGCGGAGTTGATCCGGTTGCGGGCCTCCGGCCGGAGCGCGTAGATGACGTTCTGGCTGCTGTTGAGCACCGCCTGGTGTGCCAGATCCAGCACGATCACGCCGGCGAGCAGCCACACCAGGGAGTGCGCCCCGGCGGCGATCGCCAGCCAGGACACCGCCAGCAGAACCGTCCCCGCGCCGGTCACGACCTGGACGAGTCCGCGGTCGGCCAGCCGCCCGGCCACCGTGGCGGTCAGCGCACCCGCGACGCCGACCAGACCGAAGAGGCCGATGGCGGACTCCGTCCACTCGTACGGCGACCCCACCAGCAGGAAGGTCAGCGCCGTCCACAGCACGCTGAACGAGGCCAGGCTCAGGGCGCCGATGCCCGCCCGCCACCGCAGCAGCGGTTCGTACCGGAACATCGTCACCGTCGAGCGCAGCAGTTTCGGGTAGGACAGGCGCCCGCCGTCGCCGCCGAGCCGGGGCAGGAAGACCCGCAGCAACACGGCCGTCAGCGCCATCAGGACCGCGTTCACCCAGTAGACCGTCCGCCAGCCGCCCAGCTCCGACAGCGTTCCGGACGCGGTGCGCGCCAGCAACAGGCCGAGCATCAACCCGGTCATCACAGTGCCGACCACCCGGCCACGCTCGGCCGGGGCCGCCAGCGTCGCCGCGAACGGCACCACGACCTGCGCTCCGACCGAGGTCAGCCCGGTCAGGGCCGTGCTGACCAGGAGCACCGTGCCATCGGCCGCGGTGGCCGACACCAGCAGGAACACTGCGGTCGTCGCGTAGAGCGCCACGGCGAGCCGCCGCCGCTCCATCAGGTCGCCGAGCGGCACCAGCAGGATCAGCCCCAGCGCGTACCCGGCCTGCGCGGCCGTCACCGTCAGCGCCGCCAGCGAGGGTCCGAGGCCCAGTTCCCGGCCGATCAGGTCGAGCAGCGGCTGCGCGAAGTAGTTGCCCGCGACCGCCAGCCCGGTCGCCACCGACATGAGCAGGAGCAACCAGTGCGACAGGCCGCCATCACGAGGAGGTGTCGTCGTCATGTACCCCAGCCTCGGGGACGAGCGATCAATGAGTCCAATGCATGCTTGTCATCGCATCAATCGTGAACCACGATTGATGCATGGAGCTTCAGCAGATGCGCTACGTCGTCGCCGTCGCAGAGACGAGCAACTTCACCCGCGCCGCCGAGCAGTGCCTGGTCGTCCAGTCCGCGCTTAGCCATCAGATCGCGCGGCTGGAGCGTGAGCTGGGCGCCAAGCTGTTCGACCGCACCAGCCGCCGCGTCCGGTTGACCCCGGCGGGCGAGGCGTTCCTCCCCGCCGCCCGCCAGGCTCTCGACGCCGCCGAGCGGGCCCGGGCCGAGGCGGCGGCCGCCGCAGGCGAGATCCGCGGCCGGCTCGCCATCGGCGCCATCCCCACCGTCACGGCGGTCGACCTGCCGGTCGCGCTGCGACGATTCCACCTGCGCCACCAGGAGGTGCGGATCAGCCTCCGCTCCGGCGCGAGCGAGGAGTTCGTCGAACGGGTGCGGCAGGGCACGCTGGACATCGCTTTCCTGGGGCTTCCCCCGGGCGTCCGGCCCAAGGGTGTCCGCGGCCGCGAGCTGGCACGCGGCGACCTCGTCGCCGTGGTCGCGCCCGGCCACCCGCTGGCCGGCGAGGAGCGGGTGAAGCTGCGCAGGCTGGCGGACGAACAGTTCGTCGACTTCCCCGCGGGCACCGCCGGGCGGATCCAATCGGACGAGGCCTTCGCGGCGGTCGGGGTGTGGCGCGAGGTCGCCTTCGAAGTGTCGACCCCCGACTTCATGGCTCGCCTGATCCGGCAGGGCCTGGGGATCGGGATGCTGCCGGCGGCCTTCGTGTCCCAGCTTCCCGACCTTCCCGTCGTCCGGCTCAGCGACGCTCCGGCCCGCGTGGAGCACCTCATCTGGAGCCTGCACCAGCCCTCCCCCGCCGCCGCGGCCTTTCTGTCCGCGCTGGGGGTCTCGGCGCTGTCAGCCGAGACGGAGTCCGGCGCGTGAGCGGAGCGCCACTGCCGGGGTCGAGCAGGAACCGAGAAGCGTCCGTGACCGGGCCGCATCTAGCGTGGCCACGACGGACATCAAGCTGACCGACTGGAGCGGCAGTGACTCAGGAGCAGCAGACAGGCAAGCGCAAGCCCGGTACGCCCTGGGCCTTCTCTCGGTGGATGCAGCAGAAGATGAACGCCCGGGTTCACGCCTCCGAGCTGAAGGGTCTTCCGGCCTGATGAAGTTTTGGACCCTTGGGTTCGTTGCGAGGCTGCGGGAACATCGAGCTCACGAACCTGCGGGGGTGATGGGACCCCGCGTAACTGTGGGACCCCCATCCTTCTTCAGGCAGAGCTGGACGCCGAAACCGACCACCGGCGGCAACGCCACATCCGGCGGTGGCGAGGGCAGCAGCGACTGCCGGTAGAGATACCGGCCGCCCGCACCAAGACCCGCCGGCACGACGGCCGCCGCCACCGTGATCGCGAGCAGCCGCCGATGCGCGGCGGCCCAAATCCGCAGCCGCGGCTCTCGTTCCCCGCCGAAGGACAGTTCGTCGCTCTCCCCGTACGCCATGGACCGACTATCGCGATCACGCTCAACGCCGGTCAAGCCACTGCCCTGCGGGCGTTCGGCATCGGGAGGTTCCCATCGACCACTCACCCCCTGTGCGGCAGGGACTACGAGGTCACCCCAGGGACATCCTGTGCAGGGCGTCGATGGCGAGTCGGTAGCCGTCTGTGCCGAGGCCGACGATGGTGCCGCGCGCGACGGGGGAGATGTAGGAGTGGTGGCGGAAGGACTCGCGGCGGTGCACGTTGGAGATGTGCACCTCGACGACCGGTAGCTCGGTGCCCTCGATGGCATCGTGCAGGGCGATCGAGGTATGGGTGTAGGCCCCGGGGTTGAAGACCGCGCCGATGACCTCACCGGCCTTGACTCGCGCCCCGGCCTCGTGGATCCAGTCGATCAGCTGGCCCTCGTGGTTGGACTGACGGAAGACCAGGTCCAGGCCGAGCCGAGTGGCCTCCTCGCGGCACAGTTCCTCGACGTCCGGCAGCGTCATGGTGCCGTAGACCTCGGGTCTGCGGGTGCCGAGCAGGTTCAGGTTCGGGCCGTTGAGCACGTGTACGCCGGTCACGGGGATCATTCTCGCTCATCCGTAGGGCCGGCGGTGCCGGCAGGCCGAGGGGCGATCTCTAGTTTCCACGACACCCCGGCGGCTCGGGCGCCGTACCCGATCTGGTGCTCAGCGATTCCTGTCGCGCCGTCGAGTGACCAGCCACAGCGCGGCCAGCGCGGCCAGCGCGACCACGGCCATTCCGGTGAGCGCACCCAGGATGGTGTCGAGGCTCTCGTCGATGGGGTCGAACTCTACTCCGACGACCTGAAACATCAGCACCAGGGCCCCCGCCGTCAGCGCCAGCAGGCCGGCGATGAAAGCGTAGAACTTCGGGCTGAGGAAGATGTTGCGCCCCGGGGGGCGCGGCGGGGCGGTCAGCTCCGCGGCGGGCCCCAGGCTGGCGGCCTTGGGCCGCTTGAAGTATTCGAAGCACACCCACCTGCCGCACGGCTCCCAGCCGTCGGGGGTGAGCAGGTCGAGCACGCTCTGGCGCCGGCCGGGCGAGACCAGCTCTCTCCGGTACTCCCACTGCTGAGGGTTCTCGGGATCCCGGACGCTGACGAACAGGCCCTTCCCGTCGACCCCGTCGACCTCCCAGCCCTGGGCGCCGTACTCGTTGAGCGTTTTGACGTCGTGGAACAGGTCGGCGGTCCAGCGCCAGGTGCGGGCGTCCGCGGCGGGCGGGGCCGAGGTGACGGCCAGCTCACGGGCCAGCTCGGCCGCCGGGCCGAACTCCTCCTCGGGGTCGCCGCCACCACTCTCGGCGAGGTAGCCGGCGAGGTCGTCCAGCATGGCCCTGACCCGGTCGGCGGGCATGCCCGCCCCGGCCAGAACCACGGCGAGCTCGTCGAAGTAGTCACCTGCGGTCTCGTTGACGTAGTCGTTCATCGAACTCTCCCTTCGGGTGAACTCGTGGGCTCAATGTGGCCCTTGGCCAGTACGGTGCGTACCGATTCGTTGAAGTTCAGCCAGAGCCCGCCCTGCTCGGCGAGTGTTCGCCTGCCCTGTTCGGTGAGCCGGTAGTAGCGGCGGCCGGGCCCGCGCTCGGTCACCCGGAACTCGGCGGTGACCAGCCCCGCCTCCTCCAGCCGGTTGAGCACCGGGTAGAGCGTGCCGCCCTTGATCTGACCGAGGCCGGCCTCGGCGAGGTCTTTGGCGATCTCGTAGCCGTAGTTCTCGCCGGCCGTCAGGCTGGCGAGAACCAGCAGGTCGAGTACGCCCTTGAGCCAGCTCGCACGTCGGTCGCTCGTCATGGTAGCGATCCTACCTAGCCTGCGTGCCCGACTAGCTCACGTCGCGGCTGCGGGGTGAACACCAGGCCGCGAAGATCGATCAGCGCGTGCAACAGGATCGGCATGAGCAGGCTGCCGGTCCTCAGGTAGAGCAAGGTCAGGCCGAAGCCGACCAGGGTGACCGCGAGCATGCCGCGCCAGCCCTGGTAGAGGTGGCCGGCGACGAACACCGCCAGCGCGCCGAAGGCCGCGACCTCCGTGCTCAGGCCGAGCGCGCCCGTGCCGACCGCGATGAGCAGGCCTCGGTAGACGATCTCCTCGGTGATGCCGGCGGTCACCGACAGGCCCGCGGCGTACCAGCGCTCGACCGTGGTGCGCGGCAGCAGGTGGTTGAAGGCCTGCTGGCCGGGGATGGGCTTGCCCTTGGCGGCCAGCCGCCTGAAGACGAGCACGCCGACTGCGGCGGCGACCAGGAAGCCGACGATCGTGCCGAGGGTGTCGTCCAGTGGCTCCGTGATCACCAGGCCGATGTCCGCCGCGTCGAGGTTCGGCTCCACGGCGACGATGAGCAGCGCCACGGCGGCCAGCGTCCACAGCTCGGCGCTCCAGAGTGTGAACATCCGGCGGTAGGCCATGGGGTCCTGGTCGCGAGTGCGGGCCAGCCTGTCGTAGGTGTGCTTGCCGAGCAGGGGGCTGGCGACGGCCAGGTAGCCGACGAGGACGACTGCCAGGACAAGCGTCAAGGGGGGTGGCAAGGGGGACCTCCATAGGTGCTCTGCTATCTAGACCATAGAGCAAGCTAGTTAGATATACAACCTATGTTGCAGTGAAGGGATGCAAGGGGGCGGATCATGGTGAATTCGTGCGTGCGCGGCCCTCATGCCTGCGCACACGCTTTACGCATATAACCGTCTGACCAGGTCTTTTATCGAACAGTGAGTCTGTACGGTGGGTGATTGTCCGGAATCAAGGGATCACACAACGCTGGTCCTGGAGGGGGCGATCCCATGAAAATAGGTTTCGGCCTGCCGGTAAGCGACCCCGTGTGCCTACTCAGCTGGGCCCGGCGTGCCGACGTCGGCCCCTTTTCGACCCTCGGTCTGCTCGACCGCATCGTGTACGACAACCCGGAAGCGATGGTCACTCTGGCGGCCATCGCAGGGGCCACCTCACGGATCCGCGTACAGACCGAAGTGCTGATCCCGCCCTTGCGCGCGACCGCCCTGCTCGCCAAGCAGACCGCGACCCTGGATCGGATTTCCGGTGGTCGCTTCACCCTCGGGGTGGGGATCGGGGCACGCGAGGACGACTACCGGGCCGTGGACGTCCAGGTCCGTGGCCGGGGGAGCCACCTGGATGAGCAGATGGCAGCTCTCCGGCGCGTCTGGGAGGGCGAGCCGTACGCCCAGGGCATCGGACCGATCGGCCCCGCCCCGGCTCGCCGGGGTGGCCCTGAAGTGCTGTTCGGAGGCTTCGTTCCCGCCACCGTCGAGCGCATCGCTCGCTGGGGCGACGGATTCCTCGGTGCTCATCTCACGCCGGAACAGATGGGTCAGTTCTACCGAGCCGTCGAGGCATCGTGGCAGGCCGCCGGGCGTGCCGGTCGTCCTCGGCTGGTGGCCCAGTCCAACGCCGCCCTCGGCCCCGAATCAGTCGTGGACGAGGCGAGACGTGCCCTCGGTGACTATTACCGCTTCATGGGGGACGGCGCGAAGGAGGTGGTCGACGAGATGCTCACCACACCGGAAGCGATCCGGCAGGCCGTCGCCGCGTACGGCGAGATCGGCGCCGACGAGGTCATGCTCTACTGCTGGTCCTCCGACGTGGATCAGATCGACCGTGTCGCCGACATTGTCACCTGACGGGGGCGCGGTAGTAATCGCCGAAGATCCACCAGATATCGCCGATCGGATGTCCGTACGGGGGCCGTGCTGACGGGGTCCTTGGCGGTCCAAGCTTGGGGAAGGCCGGAAGGTTGTTTGGGGCTGGGGTGGGGGCGGGGGCGGTAGACCGGGAATATCGCGGCATGTGCACGCATGTCGGGTTCGACTGCGCCACCCCGGGGGGACCACTCATGGCCGACGACATTCTTGCCTCAGGAGAGAACTTCGGACAGGGGATGCCGGGGGTTCCGGCGCGAGGGCGCGGGCCCAACACCGGCGCGCCCTTCTCCAGGCGTGACTACCGGCACCCGGCGGCGGGCTGGGGCGCGGCGCTCAGCGTCGGGAAGGTGCTGGCCAGGACGAGGGAGCCGATCGAGGGGACACGGGCGATCTTCCGGATGAACCACGAGAACCACGGTTTCGACTGCCCGGGATGCGCGTGGCCGGACGACAGGAAGGGCCTGCGCCTGGACATCTGTGAGAACGGCATCAAGCACGTCACCTGGGAGATGACCCCCAAGCGCGTCGGGCGCCGGTTCTTCGACGAGCACACCGTCACCGAGCTGTCCGGCTGGAGCGACTTCGCGCTGGAGGACCAGGGCAGGCTGACCGAGCCGATGGTCTACGACCCGGACTCCGACAAGTACCGGCCGATCTCCTGGCCGGACGCGTTCGAGCTGGTCGGCTCGACGCTCAGGAGACTGAGCAGCCCGGACCAGGCGTCGTTCTACACCTCCGGGCGGCTGAGCAACGAGGCCACGTTCCTCTACCAGCTCTGGGTCCGCGAGTTCGGCACCAACAACCTGCCGGACTGCTCGAACATGTGCCACGAGGCCAGCGGCCGGGCGCTGAAGGCCGCCCTGGGCACCGGCAAGGGCACCGTTGACCTGGACGACTGGGGCAAGGCCGACGCGATCTTCCTTCTCGCCTCCAACGCGGCCTCCAACGCGCCGCGCATGCTGACCGCGCTGGTCGAGGCGTACCAGCGCGGCGCCCAGATCGTGCACATCAACCCGCTGATCGAGGCGGCGGCCGGAAAGACGATCGTGCCGCACGACCTCCTCTCGATGGGCACCTTCCACGCCACCAGGACCGGCACGCTCAACGTGCAGCCGAGGATCGGCGGCGACCTGGCGCTGCTGCGCGGGGTCGCGAAGGCCGTGTTCGAGGAGGCGAAGATCGACCCGAAGGCCATCGACCACGAGTTCATCGACAACCACACACACGGCTTCGAGGACTACCGGCGGGCGTGCGCCGAGGCCGGCTGGCCGCAACTGGAGCGCCAGTCTGGCGTGGCCGAGGCGAGGATCCGCGAGCTCGCCGACGTCTACCTGCGTTCCAGGCGCACCATCATCAGCTGG
Source organism: Streptosporangium sp. NPDC006013 (assembly GCF_040614275.1). Lineage (NCBI taxonomy): Bacteria > Bacillati > Actinomycetota > Actinomycetes > Streptosporangiales > Streptosporangiaceae > Streptosporangium > Streptosporangium sp. NPDC006013. Next base: position 23,940 of record NZ_JBEXUE010000003.1, on the reverse strand, counting down.
TGTCTGGGCATCACCCAGCAGGAACACGGCGTCGACACCGTGCGAGAGATCGCCAACCTGTTGCTGCTCCGGGGCAACGTGGGCCGGGAGGGTGCGGGTCCGTGCCCCATTCGCGGGCACAGCAACGTCCAGGGCAACCGCACCTGCGGGGTCGACTCCCATCCGAGCGAGCGGCTGCTCTCCCGGCTGGCCGAGGTGTGCGGCATCGACCCGCCGCGGGCCTGGGGCCTGGACACCGTCGGCACCATCGAGGCGATGCGCCGCGGCGACGTCAAGGTGTTCGTGAGCATGGGCGGCAACTTCGCGCTGGCCACGCCCGACACCCCGCACACCTTCCAGGCGCTGCGCAACTGCGAGCTGACCGTGCAGGTCAGCACCAAGCTCAACCGCAGCCACCTGGTGCACGGCGAGAAGGCGCTGATCCTGCCCTGCCTCGGCCGTACCGAGAAGGACTGGCAGCGCCGCAGGCTGCAGGGGGTCACGGTCGAGGACTCGATGAGCATGGTGCACCTGTCGATCGGCATGCGGAACCCGGCCTCCCGGCAACTGCTCTCCGAACCGGCGATCATCGCCGGGATGGCGCGGGCGACCCTGCCGGACAGCGCCACGCCCTGGCAGGAGTACGTCGACGACTACGACCGCATCCGCGACACCATGGCCCAGGTCCTCGACGGGTTCGAGGACTTCAACCGCCGGGTCCGGATGCCGCTGGGCTTCCGGATCCGCCAGCCGGCCCGCGAGCGGGTCTTCCTCACCGAGTCCGGGCGAGCGGAGTTCTCCACCGCCCCGGTTCCGAACGTCATACCGGAGGCGGGCCGCCTGACACTGGGGACGGTGCGCTCCCACGACCAGTGGAACACCACCGTCTACTCCGACGACGACCGCTACCGGGGCGTCGAGAACCTGCGCACCCTGGTGCTGATGAACCGCGACGACATGCGGGACCGGGGCCTGGCCGAGGCCGAACTCGTCGACATCACCAGCATCGCCAAGGACGGCAGCAGGCGCAGCGTCTACGGCTACCGGGCCTTCGGCTACGACATCCCGCGCGGCAGCGCGATCGGTTACATGCCCGAGCTGAACGTGCTCTGCGCGCTCAGTGACTTCAGCCCGCAGAGCGGGCAGCCGCTGGCCAAGCACCTCACCGTCGAGATCACCCCGATGGCGGGACGCGCGGTGGATGAGGCCCGGCGCGAGGCGGAGCGGGAGCGGGTGACCGGACGGGGCGGCCGCTGAGCGGGCATCGGCGTGGTGGGTTCGACGCCGCCAGGGATGAGGTCCACGGCATCGCCGCCCACCTGATCGGCCGCCACCCACTCTTCGGCACTGCTCCGGGCCGGATCGACCTGAAACTCCTGAAGACCAGGACCTTCAACTCCGGTAACGTCTCGCACCACTACCGCCCCGTCATTGCCTGATACACCGGCCTGGACATTCACCGGGCCCGTGGGGCGGTTGGATGCTGACAACCCCTGCGTGGGGTGGGGAGGGTCTTGAACGAGGAGTTGGTCGCAAGGCTGATGTCGAGCTTCGGCATGAGATTTCTTGGGCTCAGACGTGGGACGGGAATCCCTGCCCGTATCGCGGGAATGGTGACATCCTGCGGCCCAGATGATGGGCGGCACGACCGGACTGTCGAACTTCATGACTCTGATCGCGTCGCTAAATTCAATGCCGACTGGTACGAAATGGCGACAGAGTTCGGCCTTTTCTCGACGGATGGCCGTTTCCTGGTCTCGCTGAGTCCTGCTGTTGATCCAGTCTTCGACCAGGCTCGCGAGGAAGCCGATGACTGGCAAGACCCCGCATGGTGGGAGTGCGTGTGGGGACTGGTGGAACTGCTGAGCGACTGGGATATCGCAGGTGCCGGGGCGGCATCCCGTGTTCTGGGATCGGGATACGGTTATCCGGGATTTGCCATGTCCGCCCTGGACGGATCGGTCTTTGTCGTGGGAACTCAATGGCAGGACAGCATTGGAGTGGCTGTCGTGCCCACGCCTTATCGCTCGCCGACACTTCGAGAGATGGCCCGCCGGAACATGGGGACACGGACAGCCTCGGAAAACGAAGATCTAATTGCTTTCCTGGGTCGGAGAAAAGGCTGAAGTTTATTCATAAGCCTGGCGGCTTTGCTGTCCGGTCCTAGGCGCCGATAATCGCCCTAGTGCAGGGTTAGTGCCTTTGCTGGGGATAGCTTTTAGAGCTGCCCGGCTTTTACGGCTTCCAGGAAGGCAGCGAACACGGCGCCCTCCAACACGAGAGCCGGGCCGTGGAGATTTTTACTGTCACGTACGCCGATCTGGCCGCCGCTCAAGCGGGCGATCTCTACGCAGGGGTGTGGCTGTGGCTGTGGTGAACCGGTTACGCGGCATGAGTGTCGGTGCCGCGCAGGATGTAGAGATCATCGCCGAACACCGCCGAGATCTGGATCTGTCCGCCAAGTGCCTGTACGTAGCGGGCAATCGTCTCGACAGTGGATACCTCGCCACGCTCGATCTGCGAGACTCGGCTTTTGGTCACGCCCATGCGGTCGGCCACGTCCGTCTGGGACAGTCCCAGGGTCTTCCGCCGCTCGGCCAGCCGATAAGCGTCGATGTAGGCCTGACTGCGCTGTCTCACCTCGGCCACGGCTTCCTCGCCACCGGAGTTCGCCACGATGTCCGTGCGGATGTCACTCCATTTGGGAAAGTTCGTCATCGGTCCTTCTCCTCTGCCTCTCGCTCTTTCAGATACTCCTCGTACAGCTCTTCCGCGCGGGGGATGGTTCTGCGGTACCAGCCCGACCAGTCGCCGGACTTGTCGCCGCCGAGCAGCAGGATGGCCGAACGCCATGGATCGAACACGAACAAGATCCGGATCTCAGAGCGTCCGGCCGAGCCAGGACGGAGCTCCTTCAGGTTATGGATCCGGGACCCTTCGAGCTTGTCGACAAGCGGGCGCCCCAACCCGGGGCCGGCCTCCGCAAGCCTGTCGATGGCGTCGACGACCTGGAGTCGAGAGCGTTCGTCCAGGGCGCGGATCCAGTCGTGGATCTCGTTGGTGACGCGGACCTCCCACTCCTGCATGCCCAGAAGTGTAGCAAATCCTTTACTCCGGCAGCATGTGGTGCGTCACTCGCTTCGCGACTTGCCCTATGCGATGGGTTCGCCCCTGAACGTTCACCAGATCCGTAGCGGCTGCCCGGAGGTTCTTGCTGTTTCCGCCGAAAAGGCCGGCGAGAAATGAGGGAAGGGTGGGGTGGCCGCCGGGCAAGAAGGGGTGTCCTGTCCTTTCGGCAAGGGAGTCCCTTGCATGATCGCTGTTTCTGAGGTGGCCTCGGTGGTCGACCGGGAGCGGTTCGCCGCCGTCTTCGACGCCCACTACGAGGAGATCCGCCGCTACATCGGGCGGCGGCTCGACCTCGATGTCGCCGAGGATCTGGCCGCCGAGACGTTCCTGATCGCCTTCCACCGGCGTGGCCGGTTCGACGCGGCCAGGGGCGGGGTCCGGCCCTGGCTGTACGGCATCGCCACCAACCTGATCGGCCGCCATCGTCGGGCCGAGATCCGCCGCTATCGGGCGCTGGCCAGGACCGGGCCGCCTCCCGACGACGACGGCCATGATCAGCGGGTCGCCGAGCGGGTCACGGCGGGGGTGACGGTCGGCCGGTTGTCAGGGGCGCTGGCCCGGCTGTCCAAGGGTGAGCGGGACGTGGTGCTGCTCATCGCGTACGGCGGGCTGACCTACGAGGAGGTCGCCGAGGCGCTCGGGGTCGCCTACGGCACGGTGGCCTCCCGGCTCAGCCGGGCCAGGACCAGGCTGCGCGACGTGCTGGGAGTGGAGGTCTGATGAAGGAGTTCAAGCTCATCGACGAGGTGATGCCGGATGCGCCGCTCGCCGATCCCGCGAGGACGGCGGAGATCAGAGCCAGGGTGCTGAACGGCGGCCGGCGGCCCCGGCGGAGGTCCACGGCACGCTTCGGAGTGCGGCTCGGGTGGGTGATCACGGCGGTGGCCACGGCGGCGGTCGTCGTGACGGTGACGGTGTTGCCACGGCTGGGGGCGACCACCGTCTCTCCGGTCGTGGGTCCGAGGGCGGATCTGGAGATCGCGGCGGACCTGATGGCAGGGCGGACCGAACCCGAGAGCGGCCGTTACTGGCGGACGGTGACGGAGGTCACCAGTCGCCTGAAGATCGACAAGAGCTACTTCGTGGATGAGCGTGACCGCCGGACCAGGTGGTTGAGCGGCACTGACCTGCCCAAGGTCGCAGAGCGTCGGCTCATCGACATAAAACCTGTGACATCGGCTGATCTGGCCAAATGGAAGCGCGTGGGTTCGCCGGAGCTCTGCGAGAGCGGTGAGGAGTGTGCGAGCGGCTTCCTGCGGCCGGGTCAGACGGAGTATGTGCCGTCTTCGGGGCAGAAAGCGAAATACCTCCGCGGCGGCCTGCTCGGGGCCGACCTGAACATGCTGGAGTTCATGAGGCTGCCGGACGATCCGGTGGCGCTCAGGTCGGAGCTGCTCGGCTCATGGTCCGCCTTCCCGGCCATAACGATACAAGCGGGAGAGAAACCGGCCATGACCAGGGATGAATGGCTCTGGTCGGTGGGCACCGGCATCCTGGATGAGGCACCGATCTCCCCGGCTGTGCGGGCCGCGCTCTATCGCATGCTGGCGGATGTTCCCGGTGCCCGCGTCCTCGCTGACGGGCGGACGGTGACGGTGGCCAGGGCGTTCCAGAACGGTTTCACCGACAGTCACGTGGTGATCGACCGGGCCACGGGAGAACTGTCGGCCATCCGGAGCGTGCTGCTGAAGCCGGATCCGCTACAGAAGGGTGGTCTGACCGACTTCAGAGGGCTGCCGCAGAAGTCGGTCATATTCGAGGTCGTGTTCCTGGCGATGGGCTGGACCGACGAGGCCCCCGTGCTCCCCGAAGGCTGCGAGCGGCGGAGGTGCGTCCGTTAGCGGCTTGCCGCCACGTTCTCGCCGGAGGTCGTTCGACAGGAGGGTGAGGGCGACGTGCGCCTCCCGTCGAACGATCAAACCGGATACTCAGCGGCGGCGTAGGGCGCGGCTGACCAGCCAGGCGATCAGGATGATGCCTGCCAGGGCGGCGACCAGTGGGGCGATGCGTTTGAGCAGCGGCAGGCCCGCCACCTCCAGGAGGTTCATGGCCTCCTCGTCGGGGCTGAGCGAGGTGCGTGAGGTGCCCGCCGGATGGCTCTGGCGGGACCCGGACTTCTCGTCGACGACGAGGCCGGGCGGTGTCGGCACCGCGCTGAGATGCCGCCCGGACGCGCCCGCTCCTGCCCCGCCCAGCTCCTCCAGGCCGGCCGGGGTCGCGGGGCCGGGGCCCGAGGCCGCCGAGACCACCGGAACCTCGTCGTCCGGGCCGGGCTGGGAGGGAGCACTCCAGTCGCCCATGCCCGGCGTCTCGGCAGGCGTCCCGGCGGCGGCTTCCACGCCGGGGCTCTCGCCCAGCAGCAGGGAGAGGTTGGCCGCGAACCTGTCGATCAGCTTCTCGCCGACCTCGGACATCACGCCCCGGCCGAACTGGGCCGGGCGGCCGGTCACGTTGAAGGAGGTGTCGACGGTGACCCTGGTGTTCCGCCCCTCGGGGTGCAGGCGCGCGACGACCGTGGCACCGGCGGTGCCCGAGCCCCTGGCCTCCTTGCCGGAGGCCTTGATGGTCATGGAGTGGGTGTCCTCGTCCACCTTCTCGAAGGAGGCCCGGCCCCGGTAGGTCACCGTGATCGGCCCGACCTTGACCTTCATCCTGCCGGTGAAGGAGTCCTCTTCGACCTGGTCCACGGTGGCACCGGGCAGGCAGGGGCCGATCCGCTCGACGTCGAACAGCACCGGCCACGCCTGCTCGACCGGCACGGGAACCGTGAACTCGTGCTCGAACCGCATCGCCATCGATCCGCTCCTTGTCGGTCGGTCGCTGTTGCGACATTACGACTACACGGGGGCGTATTACCAGTATGCCGCCACGGGGCCGGTTGACCGCCACACGTCGGTACGTGTCGGTCGGCGTCCATTCCTCCCTGCCCCTCCGGGCGGGGATGATGCCTCCGCCCTCCCGCGAGGCGCTCTCGGGCTCCCGTGTGAGGGGGGCTCATCTGCCGCCCTCCCCGCCGTTCATGGCGAGGACACTCGCAGGCCCGTCGGGGGTGAGAACCCGCCGGGTTCTCACCCCGTCACGGCGGGACTCAGCCGCTCGCGGCCCTGACCGCCCTGCGGGTCAGCACCCGGGCCAGATGGCGGCGGTAGTCGGGTCTGGCGTGCAGGTCCGCAGGGGGCGAGGTGCCGTCGTCGGCCTCGGCGCACGCCTCCCCGACGGGGTCGGTGCCGGTGGAGCCCACGGGCGCGAGATCCACCCCGCGCAGCGCCGTCTCCACCGCACTCGCCCGCACCGGGGTGGGACCCATGTTGGTCAGCGCGATCCTGGCCTCCTCGACGGCCCCGCCACTCCGCCGTACGGCCGCCGCGACGCCGACGATCGCCCACGCCTGCGCCGTCCGGTGGAACTTCTCGTAGTGGAAACCCCACCCGGGGCCGAGTACCGGCACCCGGGCGCCGATCAGCACCTCATCGGGTTCGAGCGCGGGCTCCAGGTAGTCGACGAAGAAGTCCGCGGCGGGGATCTCCCGCTCGCCGTCGACGGAGCGGGCGACGAAGACGCAGTCGAGCGCCAGGGCCACGGCCGGCAGGTCCCCCGCCGGATCGGCGTGGGCCATGGAACCGCCGAACGTGCCACGGTGCCGTACCGCGGGGTCGGCCACCGTGGCCGTGGCCAGCGCGAGCAGCGGGACGCGCTCCCTGATCACCCCGGAGCGGAGCACCTCGTCGTGGGTGGTGAGCGCGCCGATGAACACGTGGTCGCCACGGTCGGAGATGCCGCGCAGGCCGGGCAGGCGCCCGAGGTCCACCAGCGCCGACGGGTAGGCCAGCCGCAGCCGCAGCAGCGGTAGCAGCGACTGGCCGCCGGCCAGCACCTTGACGTCGTCGCCGGCGGCCGCGGCCTCGCCGAGCACCTGGCACGCCTCCTCCACCGAGGAGGGCCTGACGTAGTCGAACGACGCGGGGATCATCGGTCTCCTCCCTCGGCGGCCGGTCCCGGCCGACGTGTGGCGTCCGCCTCGGTGACGATCCGCCAGATCCGCTCCGGGGTGCAGGGCATCCGCACGTCGTTCACCCCGTACGGGCGCAGCGCGTCGACGATCGCGTTGACCACGGCGGGGGTGGAGGCGATGGTCCCGGCCTCGCCGACGCCCTTGACGCCCAGCGGGTTGGTCGTCGCCGGGGTCTCGGTGCGGTCGGTGACGAAGTCGGGCAGGTCGGCCGCCGAAGGGATGAGGTAGTCGGCCATCGTGGTGGTGAGCAGGTTGCCCTCGGTGTCGTAGACCGCCTCCTCGAACAGTGCCTGGGCGACGCCCTGGGCGATGCCGCCGTGCACCTGGCCCTCGACGATCAGCGGGTTCACCACCGAGCCCACGTCGTCGACCGCCACGTAGGTCCGGATCTTCGAGGCGCCGGTCTCGGTGTCCACCTCGATCGCGCACAGGTGGGTGCCGTGCGGGAAGGAGAAGTTGTCCGGGTCGAAGGTCGCGTCGGCGTCCAGCACGGGTTCGAAGCCGTCGGGCAGGTCGTGCGCGGCGAAGGTGGCCAGCGCCAGTTCCTGGATGGTCCTGCCCGCCTCGGTGCCCCGGACCTTGAAAGTGCCGTCGGCGAACTCGATGTCGTCGGCGGAGGCCTCAAGCAGGTGCGCGGTGAGCTGTTTGGCACGGTCCTTCACCTTCTCGCAGGCGGCCAGCACGGCGACGCCGCCCACCACCAGGGAGCGGGAGCCGTAGGTGTCCATGCCCCTGTGCGAGACGGACGTGTCGCCGTGCAGCACGGAGACGTCCTCGAACGGCACGCCCAGCGCGTCGGCGACGATCTGGCTCCAGGCCGTCTCGTGTCCCTGGCCGTGCGGCGAGGAGCCGGTGACGACCTCGACCTTGCCGGTGGGCAGCATCCTGACCGAGGCGTGCTCCCAGCCGCCCGCGCCGTAGCTGAGGCTGCCGAGCACCCGCGAGGGCGCCAGCCCGCACATCTCGGTGAACGTCGAGACACCGATGCCGAGCTGGACCGGGTCGCGCCGGTCGCGCCGGTCCGCCTGCTCGGCCCTGAGCTTGTCGTAGCCGAGCAGGGCCAGGGCCCGCTCGGTCGCCGCCTCGTAGTTGCCCGAGTCGTAGGTCAGCCCGCAGATCGTGGTGTACGGGAACTCTGCGTGGGTGATCCAGTTGCGGCGCCGCAGCTCGACGGGGTCCATGCCCAGCTCGTGGGCGAGCTCGTCCATGGCGCGTTCGATCGCGAACGTCGCCTCGGGGCGGCCCGCGCCCCGGTAGGCGTCGGTCGGCATCTTGGTGGTGAAGACGCCGGTGCACTTGAAGTCGTAGGCGTCCATCTTGTAGATGCCGTTGTACATGAACGCGCCGAGCAGTGGCACGCCCGGCGTGACCAGCATCAGGTAGGCGCCCATGTCGGCGAGCAGGTCAACCTTGACGCCCCGCACCCGCCCGTCCCGGTCGGCGGCGACGGAGATCCGCTGGAGCTGGTCGCGGCCGTGGTGCACCGTCAGGTTGCCCTCGGAGCGGGACTCGGTCCACTTCACCGGCCTGCCCAGCCTGCGGGTCAGCAGCAGCGCGAGCACCTCCTCGGCGGTGACCTGGAGCTTGGAACCGAAGCCGCCACCCACGTCGGGGGCGACCACCCGCAGCTTGTGCTCGGGGATGCCCGTCGTCAGCGCGAGCATGACGCGCAGGATGTGCGGGATCTGGGTGGACGAGTAGAGCGTGAAGGTGTCGCCGTCGGTGGTGGCCACGACCGCGCGAGGCTCCATGGCGGTCGGGATGAGCCGCTGCTGCACGTAGGTGCGCTCGATCACCACGGGGGCGTCGCGGAACGCCTCCTCGATGTCGCCCCCGGCGAACTTCCAGGTGAACGCCTGGTTCCCGGCCTCGTGGACCTTGGGGCTCCCCTCGGCGAGCGCCTCGGTCATGTCGAGCACCGCGTCCAGCGGCTCGTAGTCGATCTCGATCGCCTCCAGGGCGTCGGCCGCCCGGTAGCGGTCGGTGGCGACCACGCAGGCCACCGCCTCGCCGACGTAGCGGACCTCGTCCACCGCCATGGGCGGGTGGTCGGGGATGACGATGTCCTCGCTGACCGGCCAGGCGCAGGGCAGGCTGCCCTGCTCGCCGGCGAAGTCACGCCCGCTGTAGACGGCGACCACGCCCGGCTGGCCGCTCGCGGCCGAGGTGTCGACGCGGGTGATCCTGGCGTGGGCCATCGGGCTGCGCAGGAAGGCCACGTACATCATGCCGGGGAGCTGGATGTTGTCGGTCCAGGTGGTCCTGCCGGTGACCAGCCGGGCGTCCTCCTTGCGCCTGCGCGCCCTGCCGACCTCGTGGGCGGCGGACGGGTCGTTCAGCCGGTCGCCCTCGATGAGCTGCTCGGTCATGGCGCCGGTACCTCCTGCCCGGACGTGCTCCGCCGGGACATCTCCGCCGCGCCGCGCCGCACCGCCCTGACGATGTTGCAGTACCCCGTGCAGCGGCACAGGTTGCCCTCCAACCCCTCGCGGACCGCCTGCTCCGACGGGTCGGGGTCGTCCCTGAGCAGGTCGATCGCCGCCATGATCATGCCGGGGGTGCAGTACCCGCACTGCAGGGCGTGCTCTTCGTGAAAGGCCTGCTGCATGGGATGCCACTCGCCTCCCTGGGCCAGGCCCTCAACCGTGACGACATCGCTCCCGTCGGCCTGCACGGCGAGCACGGAACAACTCTTCGCGCTCCTGCCGTCGAGCATCACGGTGCAGGCGCCGCAGTTGCCGGTGTCGCAGCCGATGGGCGTGCCGGTCTTGCCCAGCCGATCTCGTAGCAGATGGACGAGGAGAAGGCGCGGCTCGACCTCCTCCTCGTATGCGATTCCATCGACGTTGACGGTGATTCGGGGCATACGTCCTCCAAAAGCAACCACAGGGGTATAGGAGAAGTGAGAACCGATAAATGAGAACTTACGCCCCAGTTCTCCCCGGTCAACCCTTGGTCTCAGGCCAACGGAAGTTCCTCGGGTTCGCGGTCGCCGAGAATACGGCGGTCCGTTTCGTCGATTCTGAGGTCGTTGATGCTCGCCTCGCGACGCCGCATCAGCCCGTCGTCGGCGAACTCCCACAGCTCGTTTCCGTAGCTGCGCCACCACTGGCCGCCCGCGTCGTGCCACTCGTACTGGAACCGTACGGCGATGCGGTTGCCACCGAACGTCCACAGTTCCTTGCGGAGCCGGTAGTCCTGCTCCCTGGCCCACTTGCGGCTCAGGAACTCCCTGATCTCCGCGCGCCCGGTGAGGAACTCGTCCCGGTTGCGCCAGCGGGAGTCGGGCGTGTAGGCGAGCGAGACCCGCTCGGGGTCGCGCGTGTTCCACGCGTCCTCGGCGGCCTGGACCTTGGCCCTGGCCGTCTCCTCGGTGAACATCACACTTCCTCCATGGGTTCCGCGGCCTCCTCGACCGCGTCGATCAGCGGGTCGTCGGGTCCGGCGACGTACGTCAACCGATCATCGTCCAGGTCGGACGGCGCGGGCGTGACGAACACGCCGCCCGGTCCACGATGACCCCGACGACCCCGTCAAGGGTTCTCCCGCGCCACGTTCGCGGCGCGGGCGGCGTGCGCCGGCGGGTTGTGGCGGGAGTACTCCCCGAGTCGCCAGCGGAGCTGGCTGGCTCCCCGGACCCGGACGATCCGGTCCACCTCGAACCCGACCAGCCGCTGTGCCCCCGGGACGTCGCCCGGCTCCCAGTCGACGTGGGCCCGCCCGGTCAGGTGCAGCGCGTCGCCGTTCTCCCAGTCGAGGAAGAGCAGGCCGCAGTGTTCGTCCAGTTCCAGGTTGCCGAGCGTCATGTACATCAGGTTGCCGGCGTAGTCCGGCCAGACCAGCCGTCGCTCGTCCACCACCCGGACGAACCCCGGGTTGCCGCCCCGGTGCGACAGATCCGCGCCCAGGCCGGGTGCCGAGGTGGCGACGAAGAACGTGTCGGCGCCCTCGATCCACGCCCGGTCGCCGTCGCCGAACACCGTCGCCGAGGAGGAGCCGGTGGCCGGCCCGGTGACCTCCGCGACGATGTCCCGCGTCTGGATGTACTTGGGACAGTTGGCGTACGCCTGCTCGGTGTGGACGACCAGTCGCCCGCCGTCCCGCCGGACCGTGCCGTTGACCCGCATCCTGCGCCTGGTCAGGGGCTCGATCGCGAGCATCCCGATCTCGCCCCCGTCCAGTCCGGCCAGTGGATCGTGCTCACCCGGCAGCGTGTCGATCACCACGGTCCGTTCGTCCGCGGCCCTGGCGAACCCCTCGGGCCCGGTCAGGACCGTCGCCCACGGGAGCCCGTCCCGCCCCGCGGCTCCGATCAGCAGCATCCGCTGCCGTCCCAGGAACTCGGCCGCCACCGCCGGGATCTCCGGCCGGGTCCTGGCCGAGCCCAGTGCCACCGCGCGGACCCCGGTCCTGCGCTGTACCGCGATTTCTCCCCCGTGCTCCATGGTCGTCTAGAAGAAGCCGCAGGTGGGGGCGCCGGTGGTCGGCGCTGGGCGCTCGTCGGCGCCGCTGGGCGCGAAGATCTCCAGCCGGATGCCGTCCGGGTCCTCGAAGAACACGCCCCCCGAGGACGCCCCCTCGCCGTGCGGGACCACGCCGTCGTGGTGGAGCGTGGCCCCGAGTCCCCGGATCACGGTCTCGGCTCGGCGGACCGCCTCGATGTCCGGCACCTGGAAGGACAGGTGGTGCAGGCCCGGCAGCCCGGTGGCGAAGCTGCCCTCGCTCTGCTGCCAGAGGGTGAGCACCAGCTTCCCGTCGAGACCGAGGAAGGCGTAGCGCCGGTCCGGCTGGTCCGACTCGCCGAAGATCTCGAAGCCGAAGACCTTCAGGTAGAAGTCCTTGGACCTGTCGAGGTCGGAGACGTTGAGGCCGACGTGGTCGGTCTGGAAGGTCATTTGATCTCTCCTCCACGTTTTCTAACGGCTCGAACCGTTAGCTCTACTGCCGCAATCTAACGCAAAATCGACATTTGTCACGTTAGAAAAATATGGCGTAAATCACTCTTGGTGCGCGGGGGCGGGCCTGGATGAGGAGAGCAGCCGAGGGGAGAGCCCGCCGAATGGACGCGCGACAGGTGGGAGCGGGTGACCACTGGAGGCGACGTCACCTTGGTGTGCGGTCAGGAAAGTGCGACGTTGCCAGGCGGACGGGCAGACATCACCGGATGCGGCGACATGAGAGGCGGGCCGCCTGGCGCCGGGGTGGGTCAGCCGTTCCGGTGCTGGCGGTAATGGCGGGCGGCTCGGGCCCGGTTGCCGCAGCCGAGTGAGCACCACTCCTGCCGGGCGTGTTCCTTGATGAAATAGAGCACGCAGCGGGGGGCGGGGCAGACGCGGATCTGCTCGCGCCGGGGGCCGGCCAGCAGCTCGATCGCCGACGTCGCGAGGGTGGCCCGGATCCGTTCGGACTCCGTGGCCTCGACGCCCGGGACCGTCCGCGCCCGGGGCGCCTCTCCGGCGGGCCACTCCAGCCGCGGGGCCGAAGGCACGGCCAGTGCCGCGGCGTTGACCAGGTCGAGCGACTCGGCGAAGTCCGGGAGCCGGTGCGCGTCCGCGTCGCTCGCGGCGCCCGGCGCCACGGCCCTGGCGAAGAGCGCCCGTACGGCCTGCCGCAGCTCGACCACTTCGCTCCGCAGTTCCTCGGAGGCGGTGAAATCCGGGGCGATCCCCAGCTCGGCGGCGTGCGCCTGGCCCCACGCGGTCATGCCCTGCACGTCGGAGAGCAGGTCAGTCAGACCGGTTCGCGTCGCGCGAACGGTGCTGACGAACTCCAGGGCTGACATGCTCCGAGCCTAATGCCCGATATGACCTGTTGCTCTGACGTCCGGGCAGCCCCGATCTCCCTAGCTCCGGGTGACCTTGGCCAGGATGGCGACCAGGCCCGCCAAGCCCAGGCCGCTCACCAGGACCGTGAGCATGACCAGCGGCTGGACGGCCGGTCTGCTGATGAAGACGACCCCGATCGCGATGAACAGCATGCCGCTGAGCAGGGCCATCCAGTCGGTGCGGTGTACGCGCCGGGACACGGGCCGCTGTTCGGGCCGGTCGTGCTCAGGCAGCACGGCGCACCTCCACATCCCCGATGCCGACCTTGACGTTCAGCACGATGGTCGCCACGTCGCCCTTGGGGGGCACCTCGGGCTCCAGGATTCTGTCGTGCCGGATGTCGGCACCCCCCTCCACCGTGTGGTCGATCTTGACGTCGCCGAACCTGGTATGGCCCTGCACCTCGACCCTGGCCGTCGCCGGCAGGATCACGCTGATCTCGCCGGCCGAGACCGAGACGTCCACGACGGTCCGCGAACCGGGCGGCAGGGTCAGCTCGCTCAGGTCCAGCACCCCGTCGCCCACCCCCACCGAGTAGCTGCGGGCCATCTCGGACAGGGTGGTGGGCTGCCAGTGATAGCTGCCGAACTTCTTCGGCATGCCGCCCAGCATGGGCCCGGCGACCAAGGCGATCGACAGGATGGTGCCGGTCGCGACCAGCCCGGCCCCCCGGCCGAACCAGGCGGCGGCCAGCAAGCCGGCGCCGATGACGACAAGTGCCGCGCCGCCCGCGACCGTCATGTTGACCGATCCTGAAGCGGACTGGATCGCCACGATGATCCCTCCAACGATCATGGCCAGGAAGATGGTGACGCCCCCGACGAACGATCTGGGCCGCCGCGGCCTGGGCGGCGCTGTCACCGTCGCGCCGTAACCGGATGGTGTGTAAGGGGCGTAGGGGGAGTACGGTTGCTGCCGCTTCCGGGGGTCCAGCGGCTGGTAGGGGCCGTACGGCGAGAAAGGCGCACCGGAGGAGTCGAACGACGGCCTGGCGGGGTGGTACGGCTCCGGTGGGACGTCTCCGCGGGGCGGCGCGGGACGGGGAGGTGCACCCGGGGCAGGCCCGGCGAAGGTCTCGGCGAAGGTCTCGGCGAAGGGGGCGGGGACGGGGTCGGGGACGAAGGGCCTGTCCGGGGCGGGCTCGGTGCGGGTCTCCGGGACGGGGGCCGGGGGCGGCCGCTCCGCCGTGTACGCCGGTTCGGCCCCCGTCTCAGACCCCGTCTCAGTCCCTGCCTCAGTCCCCGTCTCGACCCTCGTCTCAGCCCCCGAGGCGGGCGCGTACCGCTCCGTGACCGTCTCGCCGCCCGGGCGGGCGGCGTACGCCGCGGGGCCCGAGGCCGGCGGCGCGGCGGTGCGGGCGGCCGGATCCTGTTCCCCGACGGGACGCCGGCCGTCGGCGCCGCCCGGCCCGTGGGCGAACGGGTTCGGCCACTGATCGGCCGGGTAGGGCGCCCGGCGCCCACGCAGCCGGTCGGGCAGTGACCTGGCGGCGGCCAGCAGGTCCACCCCGCGGGAGTGGGCGGTGAGCAGGGCGATGGCGAACACCGTGCCGACCACGACCGTGGCGGTGCCGACGCCGTCCGAGGAGATGTTGACGATGAGCCCGAGGGCGAACAGGCCGGCCAGCAGGGTCAGGACCGTCTCGCTGTCGAAGTCGCGCCGGCTCCACTGCTCCACGTAGCCGGGGCCGCCGTTGGCCTCACGCATCAGCAGGAACGCCGCGATGTAGAGCATGATGCCGATCCCCGAGCCGAGCACCAGCACCGCGAAACCCACTCGCAACAGCACTGGGTCGACCCCGGCGTACCGCCCCAGGCCCGCGCAGACGCCGGTCAGCATGCGGCCCTCGTCGCTGCGCCGCAGACCGCGGTCCTCCGTGGGGAAGCCGGGCCGCGAGCCGGACGTGGCGCTCGCCGGATCGGTATCGTTCATGTACTTATCGTGGCCTTTCCTTGGCCCGTGCCGCATCCGGGACACCCCTGAGTCGTCCCGGAGGGGAAATGCCTCTCTCAGGGTCGCTTCAGGGGAACGCCTGATGCGCCGGCATGGTGGTTCGTGTGACGATGCTGACGATATGGCTGACCGAACGACAATTCATGACACGGCGCCGGTGACCTCCGAAGACGCGCCTCTCCCTCGGCTGATGAGGCCGGTGGAGGGGCGGCTGGTGGCCGGGGTGGCCCAGGGGGCCGCCGCCCAGCTCCGGCTCGACCCGGTCGTGCTGCGGCTGGCCTTCGTGCTGCTCACCGTCCTGGACGGGTTCGGAGCCGTGGCGTACGCCGCCCTGTGGATGTTCACCCCGCGCGAGCCGTACGAGGGCAGGGAACCCGCCAGGGACTGGAGCCAGCTCGCCGCGTACACCGCGATCGGGCTGGCGCTGCTGGCCCTGGGCTGGCTCACCGGAACCTCGGGGGGCGGGATCGGGGCCTGGCCGATCGCGGTGGGCGGCATCGGCTCGCTGATCCTGTGGCAGCAGGCGGATCCGGACCGGCGGCAGCGCTGGATGACCACCACCGTCGGACAGGTCCGCCAGAACCGGGTCCGCACCGTCGCCGGGCTGGTGCTCGTCATGGTCGGTGCGATCGGCTTCCTGGTGGCCAACGACGAGCTGGTCGAGGCCCGGTCCGGCATCATGTTCACGCTGGTGGTCGTGGGCGGTGTCGCGCTGATCGCGGCCCCCTGGCTGGCGGCCCTGTGGAAGGAGCTGCAGCGCGAGCGCCGCGAGCGCATCCGGCAGGAGGAGCGCGCCGAGGTGGCCGCCCACGTCCACGACTCGGTGCTGCACACGCTGACCCTCATCCAGCGCAACGCCTCCGATTCGCGCGAGGTGATGAGGCTCGCCCGCTCCCAGGAGCGGGAACTGCGCAACTGGCTCTACCAGCCCCAGCAGGACGCCGACGCGTCGGTGGCCGCGGCCGTGCGGCGGGTGGCGGCCGAGGAGGAGGACGCGCACGGGGTGCCGATCGAGGTCGTCTGCGTGGGCGACTGCCCGCTGACCCCCGAGCTGTCCGCGATGGTGCAGGCCGCGAGGCAGGCCATGGTCAACGCCGCGAAATACTCGGGGTCCGAGGTCATCTCCGTCTACGCCGAGGCTGAGCCGGAGGAGGTCACCATCTTCGTCAGGGATCGAGGGGTCGGGTTCGACATGGAGGACGTGCCCGAGGATCGTATGGGTATCCGCCAGTCGATCGTCGGCAGGATGGAGCGCCACGGGGGCAGCGCCCGGGTGCGGACCGAGCCCGGCGAGGGTACGGAAGTGATGTTGACCATGAAGTTGGAGAAGGTGTGAGCAGCGAGCGAGCCACGACAGAGCGAGCCCTCGGCCGGGCCGCGCGGTGTGACGGCGGACGGACGCGACCGGCGGGAGGGGCCCGATGAGCGCGGTGAAGGTCCTGATCGTCGACGACCACCGGTTGTTCCGCTCCGGCGTCCGGGCCGAGCTGGGCGACTCCATCGAGGTGCTCGGGGAGGCCGAGGACGTGGAGTCCGCGGTCAGGGCGATCGCCGAACTGGGGCCCGACGTGGTCCTCCTCGACGTGCACATGCCCGGTGGCGGTGGCCAGGAGGTGCTGCGCCGGGTCCTCGGCGCGGGCTCCACGGTCCGCTTCCTGGCCCTGTCGGTCTCCGACGCCGCCGAGGACGTCATCGGTGTGATCCGGGGCGGTGCCCGGGGCTATGTGACCAAGAACATCAGCGGGCGCGAGCTCACCGACGCCATCCGCAGGGTGGCCGACGGGGACGCGGTCTTCTCCCCGAGGCTGGCCGGGTTCGTGCTGGACGCGTTCGCCTCCAGTGAGGCTCCGCCGATCGACCCCGAGCTCGACTCGCTGACCCAGCGCGAGCGCGAGGTGCTGCGGTTGATCGCCAGGGGGTACGCCTACAAGGAGATCGCCAAGGAGCTGTTCATCTCGGTGAAGACCGTGGAGACCCATGTCTCGTCGGTGCTGCGCAAGCTCCAGCTCTCCAACCGTCACGAGCTCTCCCGCTGGGCCACGGCGCGGCGCCTGGTCTGACCGGCCGGCCGGTGAACCGGCCACTCCTGTACGAGCAGTGACTTATGTGCGACTCTGCGAAGTATGGGACGCGACGTACCTGCGATGGTGTTCAGTCGCGAGGACCGGCGGCGCTACCGGGACAAGGTCCGCCGGTGCCTTGACGTCTTCGCGCAGATGCTCCATGAGTCCAGGTTCGAGTTCGACCGGCCCAGGGCCGGGCTGGAGATCGAGCTCAACCTCGTGGACGACCGTGGCGAGGTCGCCATGAAGAACGCCGAGGTGCTGGCGGCCATCGCCCAGCCCGACTGGGCCACCGAGCTCGGCCAGTTCAACGTGGAGATCAACGTCCTGCCCGAGTCCCTGGAACAGGAGGGCGCGGTCCGGCTGGAGAAGGTGATCAGGGACCGCCTCAACCACGCCGAGGCGCGGGCCCGTACCGTCGGCGGGCACATGATGATGGTCGGCATCCTGCCCACGCTGCGGGAGAGCGACGTCCACGAGGGCACCCTGTCGGCCAACCCCCGCTACAAACTGCTCAACGAGCAGATCTTCGCAGCCAGGGGCGAGGACATGCACCTGTCGATCGAGGGGGAGGATCTCCTCGAGACCTACGCCGACAGCATCACCCCCGAGGCCGCCTGCACGAGCCTCCAGCTCCATCTCCAGGTCAGCCCGGAGACGTTCGCCGCCAACTGGAACGCCGCCCAGGCCATCGCGGGCCCGCAGGTGGCCATGGCGGCCAATTCGCCGTTCCTGTTCGGCCGCAGGCTCTGGCAGGAGACCAGGATCCCGCTGTTCGAGCAGGCCACCGACACTCGCCCGGTTGAGCTGAAGGTCCAGGGGGTGCGGCCCAGGGTGTGGTTCGGCGAGCGGTGGATCACCTCGGTCTTCGATCTCTTCGAGGAGAACACCCGCTACTTCCCCGCGCTGCTGCCTTTGTGCGACGAGGCCGATCCGCGCGAGGAGCTGATGCGCGGGATCACCCCCCAGCTCGGCGAGCTGACCCTGCACAACGGCACCGTCTACCGGTGGAACCGGCCGGTCTACGCGGTGGTGGACGGCATCCCGCACCTGCGGGTGGAGAACCGGGTGCTGCCCGCGGGCCCCTCGGTGGCCGACATCGTCGCCAACGCGGTGTTCTACTACGGGCTCATGGGCGTCCTGCCCTACGCCGAACGCCCGGTGTGGACGCGCATGTCGTTCGCCGCGGCCAGGGACAACCTGCACGCCGCCGCCCGGTACGGCCTGGACGCCAGGCTCTTCTGGCCGGGACTCGGCGAGGTGACCGCCTCGGAGCTGATCCTGCGCCGCCTGCTGCCGCTCGCCCACGAGGGGCTCGACCTGTGGGGTGTGGCCCCCGCCGTCAGGGACCGGCTGCTGGGGATCGTCGAAGGGCGCTGCCTGACGGGCAGGAACGGGGCGAGCTGGCAGATCGACGCGGTGAACGCGCTCGGCGACCTCGAAAGACACGAGGCACTGCGCCGGATGACCCTGCGGTACATGGCGAACATGCACACCAACGAGCCGGTCCACGGCTGGCCGACCCTCTGATCGCACCGCCCCCGAGGGCGTGGCGAGCCTCGGTGAGAAGGCCGGCGGAGCGTTCTCCCCGATCCGTCGAGATGAGTACGCGTGAATCCGCCGAGAGGTTGATGTCCCGACGCCGCGATCCACCTAGTCTGAGGGCCGAGCCATCAGGGGGTGATGACGTGCGGGCAATGGTCGAGGAGATCGGCTGGGCCGCGCGAGGTGCCTGCCGCACCAGCGATCCCGAGCTGTTCTTTCCGCTGACCCAGTCGGCCGAGCACGAGGCGCGGGCGAAGGCGGTCTGCGAGCGGTGCCCGGTTCTCAAGGAGTGCCGGGCGTACGCGGTCCGGGCGGCCGAGCCCGAGGGGATCTGGGGCGGCCTGACCGTGAAGGAACGCCGCGGCCTGCGCTTCCCGGCTGGCTGGCGCCAGGCCGCCACGGATCCGGCCCCGGTCGCGTAGCCTCGAACCGGATTCGAACGGGATCTCCACGGGCTCGGGCGGAAGGACACCGTCCCAGGGGTCGCGGTCCCCGGCACGCGGGGTGTGGAACCGAGGTCCGAGGGGGCTGAAGGGGTGGAGCGGAAGCCGACGCGGGACACCGGTGCCGGGCTTTCACCGGGGGCGTCGACGGGGGCGGTGGCAGGGGCGGTGGCGGTGCTGGTGGGGGCCAACGTGCTCAACAACCGCCTGGCGCCGAGGCTGGCACCGCTGACCTCGGCCGTGGCCACCGGTGCGCTGCTCGTCCTGGCCCGCCGTGCCGGGATCTCCTGGTCCGAGCTGGGGTTCCACCAGCGCTCGCGGGGCCTGCGGATCGGTGGCGCGCTCGCCGCCGCCGTGGCGGGGACCTACGCCGCGGGCGTGGCGGTCCCGGCCACCCGTCGCCTCTTCCGCGACGAGCGCGCCCTGTCGCTCTCCCGCGCCCGCGCGCTGGAGGAGGCACTGATCCAGGTGCCGGTCGGCACCGTACTGCTGGAGGAGGTCGGCTTCCGCGGGGTGGTGCACGCCCTCGTCGCCCGCTCCCACGGCCACGGCGCGGCGACCGCCGTCTCCTCGATCCTTTTCGGCCTCTGGCACGTTCTCCCCGCCGTGGACATGACGGCCGCCAACCCCGCCCTGAGCCGTCTGGCCTCCGGGGAGGCCGCCGACGGCGGCTCCGGCGCGCCCGGATGGCAGGTGACGCGCGTCGTGGCCGGTTCCGTGGTCGCGACGGGCCTCGCCGGGGTGCTCTTCACCGAGCTGCGCAGGCGGGGCGGCCTGGCCGCGCCCGCGATGTTCCACGTCGCGACCAACTCCCTGGGCTACCTGTTCGCCCGCCTGGCCCCGCCGGACCCCGCGTCCCAAAAGGCTCCCGCCCCGAACCGCTGACCCGCTCCTACTTTCTTCGCCTGCCCGGTCTCCACATCGGTTCACGGGTGCGCGAGCCGGGCGACGGCTCGTGGGCGCCGAAGCGGCCGCGGGCGGCGAGTTCGATCGTGACGACCACGGCCACCGCCTCCGCGGCCAGCAGCGCGACCAGCACGACGAGCTGTACCACTCCGGCCTGGAGCGGATTGGCCCCGCCCAGGAGCATCCCCACGAAGGCGCCGGGCAGCGTGACCAGGCCCACGGTTCTCGTCTGGTCCAGCGCGGGCACCAGGGCCTGCGCCGCGGGCGGCCGGCAGATCTCCAGCGCCGCGTCCCGGTCCGAGAAGCCCAGGGAGAGCGCCGCCTCCACCTCGCCCCGCCGGTGGGCGAGCTCGTCCAGGGCCCGCCGTCCCGCGAGCGCCGTGGCCGTCAGACACCCGCCGAGCAGGATGCCCGCGATCGGGATCAGCGTGATGCCCCGCAGCGGGACGATGCCGCCGCCGAACAGCAGCGCCAGCACCGGCAGGGTCCCGGCCGCGATGGGCACCGCGGCCCACCCGGCGGCGCGGCCCGAGGTGATCCTGCGTCCCGCGGTCAGGCTCGCCACCCCGTACATGATCAGCACGAAGACCGCGACCACGGGTGCCCGTTCGACCGCCCACACGATGACGAGCGAGACCGCGACGAGTTGGACGGCGGCGCGCAGGGAGGCCATGAGTATCCCGGGTGCGTGCCCGAGGTGGCCGAACCAGGCGACGGCGGCGGCCCCGACGGCCAGCAGGACGATGACGGCGGCGGTGGCGGACGACAGGTCGATGGTGTTCAAGGGGCGTGGTGTCCTTGTGGCCTCATGCGAGGTCAGGCGGTGGGGACCCGCTGGAAGGACTCGACGTAGCGGCCCTCGCCGAAGCCCGCCTCGACGGCTCGCTGGGAGAAGCGGTCCCGCAGGAAGCTCTCGAAGTCCTCCAGGTGGCCGACCTGGCTGACGTGGGCGCGCAGCGCGGCCAGCTTGCGGTCGAAGGTGTCGGTGATGTCCACGTGGTGGTCGGCTACCGGGCCGCCGTTCAACCAGACCTCGCGGACGGTCCACGCCTCAAGGCCCTCGTCGAGCAGGAGCGAGGGGAAGGTGTAGGGGTTGCGCGCGTCGGGGTAGACGGCGTCGAGGGCGCAGCCGCCGACCGCGCGGTGGTCGGGGTGGCTGGGGGCGATGAACCGGTGGTTGCGCTCGGGGCAGTGGGTGATCACCAGGTCGGGCTTGACCTGGCGGATGACCCTGGTGATGTCACGCCGCAACTCCAGGCTCTGCACCACCGTCCCGTCGTGGTAGCCGAGGTAGCGCACATCGGTCACGCCGACGGCCTTGGCGGCGTTGGACTGCTCGGCGCGGCGGAGCTCGGCCATGCCGCCGTTGTCCAGCTCGCGGTCGAAGCCACCCGCGTCGCCGTCGGTGACCACGCAGTACGTCACCTCGACGCCCCGGTCGGTGAATCGCGCGATCGAGCCCGCGGCGGCGAAGTCGACGTCGTCGGGGTGTGCGGTGACCGCGAGTACGCGGCTGATCTCGCCTTCGGACAGCATGGGAACCCTTCCGTCTTCTCCGCGTACGTTCGATCGTCACAACCGCAGCGGGGTCCGCCCACATTCCTTTACGACCGTTGGACCCGGTTGTCGGCCAGTCGTTCTAACCTAGGGGACGTGTCGATCCCAGCCTCCTCTCTGACCCACCCGTTGCTCGACGGGCTCAACCCTCAGCAGCGCGAGGCCGTCGTGCACCACGGCAGCCCCCTGCTCATCGTCGCGGGTGCGGGTTCCGGCAAGACCCGGGTGCTGACCCACCGCATCGCCTATCTGCTGGGCGAGCGGGGTGTGCAGCCGCAGGAGATCCTGGCGATCACCTTCACCAACAAGGCCGCCCGGGAGATGAAGGACCGGGTCGACAAGCTCATCGGTCCGCGTTCGGCGGCGATGTGGGTGATGACCTTCCACAGCGCGTGCGTGCGGATCCTGCGCCGTGAGGCCAAGCGCCTGGGCTTCCCCTCGGGCTTCTCCATCTACGACCAGGCCGACTCGCAACGCCTGATGGCGATGGTCTGCCGTGAGATGGACCTCGATCCCAAGCGTTACCCGCCGAGGTCGTTCTCCGCCCAGGTCAGCAATTTCAAGAACGAGCTGATCGACTACGAGACGGCGGCCGCCCAGGCCTCCACCCACCTGGAGCGCAAGCTCGCCGAGGCGTACCGCAACTACCAGCAGAAGCTCACCGAGGCCGGAGCGATGGACTTCGACGACCTCATCATGCTGACGGTGACGCTGTTCCAGATCTTCCCCGACGTGGCCGAGCACTACCGGCTCCGCTGGCGCCACATCATGGTCGACGAGTACCAGGACACCAACCACGCGCAGTACACCCTGATCCGCGAGCTCGCGGGCCGTCCCGAGCTGCGCACCGCCGACGGAGACCTGGTCAGGGAGGGGGGTGTCGCCCCGGCCGAGCTGTGCGTGGTGGGTGACGCCGACCAGTCGATCTATGCCTTCCGCGGCGCGACGATCCGCAACATCCTGGAGTTCGAGCGCGACTACCCGGAGGCCAGGACGATCCTGCTGGAGCAGAACTACCGCTCCACCCAGACGATCCTGTCCGCCGCCAACGCGGTGATCTCGCGCAACGAGAGCCGCAAACCCAAGAACCTCTGGTCCGACCAGGGGGCCGGGGCGAAGATCATCGGCTATGTCGCCGACAACGAGCACGACGAGGCGATGTTCGTCGCCCAGGAGGTCGACAGGCTCACCGACCACGAGGACGTGGTACCCGGCCAGGTAGCCGTGTTCTACCGGACCAACGCCGCCTCCCGGGTGTTCGAGGAGATCTTCATCAGGACCGGCCTGCCGTACAAGGTGGTGGGCGGGGTGCGCTTCTACGAGCGCAAGGAGGTCCGCGACCTGCTGGCCTACCTGCGCTTCCTGTCCAACCCGAACGACGTGGTGTCGCTGCGCCGCATCCTCAACGTGCCCAAGCGCGGCATCGGCGAGCGGGCCGAGGCGATGGTCGAGGCGTTCGCGAGCAGGGAGCGGATCCCCTACTGGGAGGCGCTCCGCCGGGCGGACGATGCGCCGGGCATGGCCACCCGCTCGCTCAAGGCCATCGCCGAGTTCGTCGATCTGATGGACGAGCTGATGGTGAAGGCCGACGACCTGTCGCCCTCACAGCTGGCCCAGGAGGTGCTGGGGAGCACCGGATACCGTCTGGAGCTCACCGCCTCCAACGACCCGCAGGACGAGAGCCGCCTGGAGAACCTGGACGAGATGATCTCGGTCGCCTCCGAGTTCGAGGAGGCCAACCCCGAGGGCACGCTGGTGGAGTTCCTGGAGCAGATCTCCCTGGTCGCCGATGCCGACCAGATCCCGGCGGCCGACGGGGGCCAGGGCGTGGTGACGCTGATGACGCTGCACACCGCCAAGGGACTTGAGTTCCCTGTGGTGTTCCTCACCGGAATGGAGGACGGGGTCTTCCCGCACATGCGCTCGCTCGGCGAGCCGAAGGAGCTGGAGGAGGAGCGCCGTCTGGCCTACGTCGGCATCACCCGCGCCGAGCAGCGCCTCTATGTCTCCCGGGCCGCCGTCCGCAGTTCCTGGGGTTCGCCCGCGTTCAACCCGGCCTCCCGGTTCGTCGCGGAGATCCCGGCCGATCTGGTCGACTGGCGCGGCAACCCGGAGAAGAGCGCCTGGAGCGCCGCCACCCGCCGCGACTCCCGCCCCACCCCGGTCAGGAAGTCCGAGGGCAGGCAGATCCCCAACCTGGCCCCCGGCGACCGGGTCACCCACGACAAGTTCGGCCTGGGCACCGTGGTGTCCGTGGACGGTGTCGCCGAGAAGACCAAGGCCAAGATCGACTTCGGTGGCGGAGTGGGAGAGAAGGTCCTGCTGCTGGCGTACGCGAAGCAACTGGAGAAACTCTGAGATCTCCGGAGCGTCCGGTGGCCCCCTGCCGCCGGTTCCGGACTCGGGGGAAGGGGAAGGGCACGGCGGCCGCCGTGGCCACGGCCTGCCAGATCGCGATCAGCGCGACGATCGCTCCGGCCCGCAGCGCCAGGGCTCGCCAGAGGGTACGGCCGGCGCCCGGCTCGGTT